>JAGRCC010000148.1 GCA_020433785.1 Anaerolineae bacterium | reverse complement strand
TGGAGCGAATGCGCGAAGCGCACCCCGCGGCCGGTGAAATGAGCATCGAGAGTGGGGTTACCGGTATTCCGGTACCGCTTCATCCGGGTGCAGCCCAATTCTGGCAAGACCATGGTATCGAAATTCCTGAGAATATTATGCCATAAATAGATAACGCTATTTAGATGATACAATTCTAATCAATACTCTGGGGCGATAGTGTTGGTCGACCAGCCGGCGCTATCGCCCACTACCGCAAAAATCAAGGAGGATGCATGCCTGTCAACGAAGATAACAATAACGCAACCGATGATCAAAAGCTAACCCTTGACGATATTCAGTTTGGCAGCGCCGATACCGCTACTGAAAACGAGGAAGATCAGCAGCGGCTCAAAGAGCTGATGGAGCGTGAGGAAAAGAATACCCGCACGCTTAACCGGTTCTGGTTTGTCGTCATGTCGGCTTTAGCCGCATCAATGAGTCTTTTTTATATTTACACGGCCGGCACGTTACCCGCGCCGGTGCAGTGGCAGCGCGGCATGTATGTGGCTCTCACCTATATTCTGATTTTTATTCTTTACCCCGCCTTTCCCAAATCCAGCCGCATGCGTAACTTTGCCGAAAAATTACCCGATCCGTTGCGGAGTATTATCGCACCCAAGGGAGGGCCAGGTTTAGTAGACCTTATTCTTATCGCGGCTACTATCGGCGCGGTCGGTTATTACATTATTGAATTTCCGGCCCTCCAGCAGCGAGCCGGCGCTTATAACCAAACCGACTTTTACGTGGCGATTGTCGGCTTGCTCTTGTCATTAGAAGTGTCACGACGCGTACTGGGTGGGTCGATGACCATCATCGCGGGTGTTTTCTTACTGTATATGCATTATGGCTACCTCCTTTACGATATTCCTGTTATTGAAGCATTTGCTCACCGGGGTCGGGCCTGGGATCGGGTGGCGACCGTACTTTATTTTGACCAGGAAGGCGTATTTGGCGTCATGGCCAATGTGCTGGTCACCTATGTGATTCTTTTCATTTTCTTTGGCGCATTTCTTAGAAAATCTGGGGCCAGCCGTTTCTTTATCGACCTGCCGCTGGCGTTGGCTGGTAAATCTGTTGGCGGTCCAGCTAAAGTGTCGGTCATTGCCTCGGCCTTGTTTGGGTCGATTTCGGGCAGCGCCATTGCCAACACCGTGAGCACCGGCGCCTTTACCATCCCGCTGATGAAGAAAGCCGGCTTTAAGCCGCACGTCGCCGGCGCGATTGAGCCGGCAGCGTCGATTGGCGGGATGTTTATGCCGCCGGTGATGGGGGCCGGAGCTTTTCTCATGGCCGAATTAACCTCCATCCCCTACCGTACGATTGTCCTCATTTCAATTTTTCCGGCCATTCTGTACTTCTTGGCCGTGCTGACCATGGTTCACTTTGAGGCCAAGAAACACGGCTTGAAAGGCATCGAAACCGATGTAAAAGCGATGGATATCATCCGCAAAGAGTGGTATATGAGTATCCCCCTGCTGGTCATCATTGTGCTGATGATACTCGGTTATTCGCCGGGCTATGCCGCCTTTTGGTCGATTTTATCCTGCATGGTACTCATGTACACCATGGCCGATAACGTCGCCGACTTTAAGTCGGGCGACGGCGGCATGTTGGCCGCTTTTGGTCGCAGCACGGTGCGCATCCTCAAAAGCAGCTACGAAGCGTTGATTGAAGGCGCCCGCGACACGCTGGTCATCGGCGCGACAGTCGGCGTGATTGGGATTATTGTCGGCACCATCTATGCCACGGGTATCGGGCTTCGCTTCTCGGACATTATCATCAGTTTGAGCGACGGGAATGCCCTAATTGCTATTGTTCTCATTGGCCTGGCCTCGCTGGTTTTGGGGATGGGTGTGCCGGTAACAGCGGCCTACCTCATTGTGGCTGTACTGGCCGTGCCGGCTCTAACCGACCTGGGCGTGGCGCTTATCTCCGCCCATATGATTGTTTACTGGTTTAGCCAGGACAGCAACATTACGCCGCCGGTGTGTGTTGCGGCTTACGCGGGGGCGGCCATCGCCGGATCTGATCCATGGAAGACGGGCTGGACATCGTTTAAGTTTGCCAAGCTCCTATATGTTATGCCGCTTTTGTTCGCCTTTACCCCGGCTATTCTACTGGTGGGCGAAGGGGGACAAATATTGGTCGATGTCAGTTGGGCCGAGGTCGCGTCTTCCTACTTCTCAGCTTTTGTGGGGACAATTGCTTTCTCCGCAGCCACCATGTTTTATCTGGTACGTAAAACCACCTGGTGGGAGTGGCTTATCTTTGCGTTTGGCACATTCCTGTGCTTTTTCCCCGATCTACTCACCGATATTGTCGGGATTGCCATTGTAGCCGCCGTGTGGTTCTGGCAGCGGTATGATGTCAAGCGCAAGGAAGAAATGCCGCAAGTTCAGGGCGTCACTAGCTAGCTATACAATTCCTTCGAGAGGTGCCAAATGAGTTATTCCGTTCTTGTCCCCCTGGATGAGTCGATGATAAGTCGAAAAATTCTGGAACAGATTCGTAAGTTTCTCCGTCCGGAAGATCACAACCTGACCTTACTTCAAGTGATCCATCCGACTGTTGAGGAGCACGATCTGCCGCCGGCCCACGCCGCCTATGAATGGACCCCGGCTATGTATGATTATTTCGAAAAAAAGCAGGACCTGTCCCACGAAGAATTTGTTCGAACGCAGCAATCCCTACGGCTCGACCTGGCCGAAGCTCTGCGCCAGGAAGCCGAACCCCTGCAGGCCGCCGGCTATGAAGTAAAAGTCGCCATAAAATTTGGCGAGGCAATTGAAGAAATTGAAAGATACATCCAATATAATCGCGTTGATTTGGTCGCGATGACTACCCACGCCCGAGAAGGTCTGAGCCGTCTGCTATACGGTAGTGTTTCCGGCAAAATCATCCATGATTTAAATGTACCGGTGATGGTCTATCATCCTCCGACTTGATCTGCTACTGACTCGGCGTTAGGCAACGAGCATTCTATTCGATTGCCAATACAAAAATCGGGGTTATCGATGAAAGGCTACGGCAGCCTGGTGTCGATGACCCCTTTTAATTGTAATCTACCGGCCGCTAGACTCAGCGATAGATGGTTTGCTTCAGGTGAATTGCTAAGGCATAATACGACCGTGCAACAGCAAGCTGTGTTATTAAAGGATAGGAAATGCAATGACTGATGAAGTCAAACAAACAACGCAGTGGCGGTTGTTCCTGCCTGACGATTCGGGAACCGGGCAGGTTTTCCCCATTGCCTCAGAAACGTTTACTATCGGTCGGGAAGCCGATAATACGTTATCTCTGGACGACTCGCAGATCTCCGGGCATCACGCCCGGCTGCATCTGCAAGGCGACCATCTCATTATCGAAGACCTGGGCACGACCAATGGGACCGTGGTCAATGGCGATCCCCTCAAACGGCCTTACGTCTTGCAAGATGGCGATGTCATCAGCCTGGGCAATCGGCGGCTGGTGGTCCAAAACATCGTTACTGAAATTGGCCCGCCGCCTCAACCGGCGCCCACCCCGCCTAAGCGATCCAACGAGCTGGTACCCTGGCTTATTATGGCGATTGTGGTGGTCGCGCTCTCAATTATAGGGCTGTTGATATTAGGGGCGGGGCTACTCTATTCAGCCCGCAGTTCGAGGGTCAACACGACCGACCCCGCCGCTCTGGTCATGCCGGCGTCACAGGCCCCGACCATTGTGATGAACCAAGCGCCGGCCGCCAACAGCGCGATCCAGCCCGGCCAATCGGTCACCCTGCAAGCGACCGCGTCGGATACGGCGGGCGTCGCTCGTATGGAGTTGTGGGTCAACGACGCCAAGGTGGACGAGGTTAGCAGCCAACTAGAGCAAAGCGCGCCGTCGATGACAGCCGGCTTCCAATGGACAGCCGCTGCGCCCGGTTCGTATGCGTTACAGGTTAGAGCCTTCAACCAAAACGGGGCTGTTAGTATTCAGCCGGTGGCGATGATTACCGTCGTGGGTGAGGCAGCGACCGCGACGCAGACACCCTCTACTCTGGCTTCCGCGCCCACAAAACCGCCGACCGCGCCCACCACCAGCCCGACAACAGCGGTTACACCTTCGCCAACCACGCCGGCTGCCACCCCCACTCCGGCGGTTACGACCGGACCGGGTACGGTTAGCCCGGCGCCAACCGCGGCCTCATTGGTGCTCAAAGTCCCGATCATGGTAGTCAGAACCGGACCCAGCACCCTGTATGACTCGCTGGGCCGGCTGGAGGGCGGCGATCAGCCCGAAATTATCGGTCAGGCCGATGTGGGTCAAGGGAATTGGTGGCAAATTCGCTACGATCCGGCTCCGAACAAAGTGGGCTGGGTCTCGGCCGATCCGGATTTGGCAATTGCCTTGAATCCGTTCAACGTACCGCAAGTCACGCCGCCCCCGCTGCCGACGTCCATTCCGGCGGACACGCCCATTCCCACCCAAACCCTCATTCCAACGCTAACGCCGATCCCTTCGGCTACGCCAATTCCGCCCACCAATACGCCCAGCCCCACCCCCACCGACACCCCCCCACCGCCGACGGTCATCCGGCCGCCGGACGGGCAGACGTTGTTGATCATCGGCAATCGCAGTTTTATCAACCAGGCGGCCCGCCTGACCCTATCGGGCGGCAAATCGGTTGGCGGCGGTTTGGAAATCGACCCGCCGCCGGGCGGCGAGGTTCAAGTGGTGCTTGAACCGGATTTCTATCGGGCATTGTGGAGTGCCCCCTACAAGAGCTTTACCCGTGGCTCAGATTTTACCGCCGTAGCGGGCAAGGTTATGGTGATGTGGATCGTACCGGAAGAAGGCCGCACCGAGACTGAAGTTTACGATCAGTTAGTCATCAATCCCACTGCCACCCCAACTGCCCAACCGACCTCGACCACGGTGCCTCCACCCGGCGACAAATATGTCGCCCCGGCGGGCAAAGGGCTGCTGGTCGTTGGCAACCGGAGTTCGGCAAATGAGTTTGGGGTGGTGACCGTTACCGGCGGCAACTTCGGCGGCGGCGAGCTGTTTACCCTGGACGCCAACACCGAGACCGTTCTCGAAGTCGTGCCGGGAACTTACCGAACCGTTTGGAGTTCGCCGGCCAACGGCGGCGTCAACGCCGGTCGCGACTTTGTGGTTACCGCCGGCGAAGTTATTTTTGGCTGGATCATTCCTGAAGACCGAACCGTCTTTATGCAATTTCCGGGGCAACCCGTGATTCAAATTAATAATTAATTACAATCAAATAGGGGTATAAAGATGAATAAAGATTCGTTGCTTTACGCTGTTGTAGCCCAGGCCACCTACATCAATAAAATCGACGATAAGAATTTTGTCATGACTGCGAAATTTGAGAACAAGGGTACCGACACCCAGGGGCTGTTTGGGGTGTCTAATAAGAACACCTTCGTCGTTGCCTTTCGGGGGTCGGAAGAAACCGGCATCGCTGACTGGATTACCGATTTGAAATTTATTCCGGCCGTATACCCCTACGGCGACCCCAAAGACAAAAGCATGACCGTCCACTCCGGCTTTATGAACGCCTATAAATCGGTTCGAGATGCCGTTCAAAATGCCGTTAAAACCACTCCCCACAAGCAAGTGGTTTTTGTTGGTCACAGCCTGGGCGGCGCGCTGGCTACCCTGGCTGCTCTCGACACGGCCTACAATATCCCCGGCAAATCAATTACCTGCTACACCTACGGCTCGCCTAAGGTGGGCAACGACAGCTTCGTTAAGAATTATAATCGACTGGTGCCCAATACTTATCGCTGTATTAACGGCAAAGATATGGTCCCGAGCGCCCCTCCGGGCGTCTTTGGTCACGTCGGCCAGGCTTACTGCGTCGGTGGGGGCAGCGAAAAAGAGTACAGTTGGACCGAAATCGTTGCCAGTATGATGGACAAGATTGACGACCATTTTCCGTACAATTACATCAAAGGCGTACAGGCGTTCATCAAGACTTTGTAAGTGGGGTCGGTTTTTAGGGGATCCCGATCAATTATTGAGATGCAAAATCTCCGGATAGTTACGAACCGCACTGCCGAACATCAAAATAGCGTTCGCATTCCACTGGAGTTAGGGATCGCCACACCCGCTCACGCGCGATATCCAGCAAATCCCCCACCTCGAGCGCATACATTCGAGCGATGCCGTCACGACCGGCGACAATGAGGGTTCGGTCGTCAGGGCCAAAAACCACGCTGACTGCCGGCGCGGGCGTGCTCAACGATCCCAACTCCCGCCCCGACTCACTCGCCCACAAATTGACCTGACCCGCGCTGTTGGCCGTGGCTAACATGGTTCCGTCCGAATTGAAGGCAATGCTGGACACCGGCACGCGATCCGTGATCGCCAGGAGTTCTGCGCCCGATTGAGCGTCCCACACTCTAGCTGTACCGTCCTCACTAGCGGTGGCGATCACATCACCGGCCGGGCTAAACGCCACATCGTGAACCCAACTGGTATGGCCGGCCAGTGTCAGGCGTTCTTCGCCGGATTGGACGTCCCACACTTTGGCGGTGCGATCCTCGCTGGCGGTGGCTACCAAATCGCCATCGGGGCTAAAATCGACGGCTGTGACCACGCCCGTATGGCCTTCTAAAGTTTCGACGATCTCGCCGGAGTCGGTTTGCCAGATGACGGCCGTTTGATCGCGGCTGGCTGTGACGACCCTATCGCCATTCTGATCGACGGCCACCCCGGTCAGCGGTTCATCGTGACCGGCAAACGTTGCCAGAATGTCGCCGGTGGCGATATCCCACAAGGCCGCCTGACCGCTAGCATTAGCTGTCAAAAGATGGTCGCTGTCAGGATTGAAGGCCATACCGGTTACTGAGTCGGTTAGAGTCCCCACTGTCTGAAGCAGTTGCCCGCTGGCCGCGTCCCAAATTCGGGCCGTTCCATCAGTGCTGGCGGTGGCGATTTGATCGCCGTGGGCGCTGTAAGTCACCTCGAGCAGG
>JAGRCC010000147.1 GCA_020433785.1 Anaerolineae bacterium | reverse complement strand
AGATATTGGCACAGGTTGACCGCATCCTGATAGTTGTTGCGGCTGGTGCGGAAGGTGTGCTCATCGAAATTGACGCCGGTAATATCGTTGGCCGCGGCCGGAGCGGCGATATGAACGATATTGTTGTCGCGGGCGACCTCTTGTAGGGTGGCGGTTGCGCCGGAGCTGACCGTGCCAACCAGGATATCGACGCCGTTGACCTCGACCATCTCGCGGGCGACGGTGGCCGTGTTTTCAGGGTCGCTCTTGTCGTCGCCGACAATGACTTGGATCTGGCAGCCGTCCATAGTGAAGGTGTTGTCGGCGTCGGGGGCGACGCCGGTAGCGTACTCCATGCCCAGCAGGAAGCTGCGTTCGGTCATCGTGCCGTAAATGGAAAGCGCGCCGGTCAGGTCGCTAATGAGGCCGACTTGGATCGGCTCGGCACAGGTCAGGCCATCGGCCGAGGCTGGCTCCTCGGTTTCGGTGGCGGCTTCTTCCGTGGCCTCGGTGACGGCTTCGACTTCGGCAGTCGGTTCGGCCGCCATTTCTTCCGTGGGTTCGGCGGCGACTTCTTCTGCCGCCGGCGGTTCGGTCGTAGCGGCGGCGGGTTCGGCGGGAGCGGTCGGCTCCGGGGTGGACGCGCAGCCGGTCAATGCCGCGGCCAGGATGATAATTAAAAACAGTTTATCCAACGATTTCATCTTTGAATCTCCTCTCAATGCTGATGATTGTATGAATTCAACGCCATTTGCTCCATCGCTGCTTAGGTCTTTACAGCGATAAGGTCAGGAGCAAGTGAGATATCCATTTATGCCACTTTTTTGGCAGCAAAAATTATTGGTCACGAGTGTACCATGATTTGATAAGATGACCAATCGTTAGGGGAACTTTGCCAGAACATCTTCTTATGGGTGCGCTTCACGTCTAGGACGAACACGACGTCTCGAATCGCTGAGGGCGCTGGAGATACTGAAATCGCTGATTTTTCAACCGAACAGGTCATTAACCGTGGCTCCTGGGTGACGCCCGCCACCCGACGACGGTTCAACGATGTCATTTTTTCTCAGCGCCTTCAGTGATTCGAGCTTGCCCCCAATAGAAACGCACCCTCTTCTTATTTGTGGTTTGAAATCATAAAGAAGTATGTTAAACTAATCAGAGTGATAAGGGTCGCTCATCTCCTCCTCTGGCGAAAAATGAATCAAAGCATCTGACCTTAACTATAAAGATTTGCCAAAGCGCAGTCTTATGTTTTTCTCCAATCATAAATGGAATATTGTCGCTTTTCTAGCGGTGTCGCTACTTTATACGATTGTTTTTATAACTCTGCCGAAATCGGTTTTTTGGTCGCCGGATGAAGGGGCTAAGTTTATTCAGCTTCATGTCTCGTGCGGCGCAGAAAATCAGCTTCAGCCAACTCCCTATCACGGCCGGCAACTGGACCCGACTTACGCTTTTTTTCCAAAAGCGCCATACGCGCCTTACTATCCGCAACCGTTAGACAATGGCCAGATCTATTGTCATTGGCCTATTTGGTTTCCGTTAATTTCGACCCTGCCGTTCAAACTACTGGGAATAACCGGACTTTATCTAATTCCCTTAGTGAGCGGCTTACTCACCGTACTCCTGGCGGGTATCCTGGCCCATCAACTTATGCCGGGAACCGAGGAATTAGCGATACTGATTGTGGGTCTGGCTACATCAATTTTTTTCTACAGCTTGCTTTTTTGGGAGTATACCTTGGTTGTGTTGCTGGGCCTGGTGGCTTTGTGGCAAGCGACGAAGTTGAACCAAAGGCAGCATTGGTGGCGAAGATTTCTTCTGGTCAGCTTGACCCTAGTGATGGCCGTGGCCATACGGATAGAAATGATGGTCTATGCTTTGGTTCTGTTTCTAGCCGGAAGTTATCTGTTGATGAGGCCTGCCACCCCCCAATTTCGGCGAAATTTGGGACTGATGATAACCATAGCGATTACGATCGTCGCCATTGTTGCGTGGTTGTATATGAGCAAACTCACTATTTTATTAGAGCCTAATGGGTTAATGCCGGCCAGATATGGGCAGATGGCCGGCGATGTTTGGACTTCGATGCGAGATTATCAATTTTGGCTCGATAGCCCTGTTTACCTGAAGGCGTTATGGATGAATAGCGCTGACGAGTGGGGGCCAACCATACCTGAGACATTAACGTGGATCGGGCTGCTCGTATTATTAAGCGGGTCTGTGCCCATCTTCTTCTCGTATAAAATGGGGAACGGGTTGGTTATCGGTGCAGCGACCATCGTTGGAGGCATCAGCCTCTACGTCATACGCTTTGCACCGCCCTTTCGTTTTGTTCACAGCATTTTTTTGCCGGCGCCTTTTTTGTTCCTTCTTTTTTTAGCGATCCCATATGCTCGTGCCAGTCGCCGATTTGAGGTTACATTCGTGGTCAGCACCACCGTTCTATACTTGATGGCCGGATCGATGGCTGCCGTTTTGCGAGCCGGGGCCGGCAGCACGATCGGCGGAGCGGAATGGGGGGCCCGTTATACCTTGATTATTTATCCCTTGGGCGGTATTTGCGCCGTCATTGGGCTTTACGATTTTTACCAAAATATTCGTAGCCACTGGCATAAGCGGTTAGTGGCGGGGATAGCGACCGTATTGATTTTTATCGGCGTGATCTATCAGGTGGGGGGTGTAAAGGAACTTCAAACCAGCAAACAAACGCTAAGTGTCTACGCTGACACGATAGCGGCAATCGATACGCCGGTTGTTACCGATATTTGGTGGCTGCCATCGTCCTTGGCAACGCGTTTTATGGCCCAGGAAATGTATATGTTATCTCATAAAAAAGATTTGTACACGTGGCTAGATTTAGCCGCAACGCAAAAGGATACATTTACCCTGGTCACCTTTGATCCGCCCAGTAAGGCCTTTGTGCGAATGGCTCCGCATCCACTGAAGCAGAAGGAAATACAAACGGTACAAGGTTTATCCTTGATCACTTTTGAAATCGGGGACGGCGAAAGTTCAAAGTAGCGAGTTACCTCACCGATTGAGAGATGGATGATTCATGAAAATCACCTACATTCTTGACCGTCCCGAGTTAGGCGGCGGCGTTAAGGTTGTGTTTCAACATGCGCAACTGCTGCTGTCGTTAGGGCATCAGGTCACTGTTTTAGGACAAGGAACCAAGCCCGGCTGGGTGAATTTTCAAGGGCCCTATTTTGATTATCCTCAAACGACACCCCGACTTGACTCGCAAGACCTGGTTATAGGTACCTACTGGACGACCATCCCTGTGGCCGAAAATCTGGGGGTAGGGCCGATCGCTCACTTTTGCCAGGGCTTTGAAGGGGATTATCCCCATCTGGTCTCGGTTCGTACCGAGATTGAAGCGGTTTATCAACGTAAACTCCCGACTTTGGTGGTCGCGCCCCATTTGGGTGAGCTGATGTGCCGCCGGTTTGACCGCGAGTCCCACCTGGTACCCCCTCCCCTCGATGCTCATTTCCGGCCCTCGTGGCGATGGCGTCCTCGAAAACATCCCTGGATCGTCATTCACGGTATATTTGAGTGTGACTGGAAAGGGGTACCGACCGGTCTGAAAGCCGTGCGCCGGTTGCGGGAAATGGGGGTAACTTGCCGCCTACTGCGGGTCGGATTGTTGCCTCTGTCTCCAGAGGAAGAAAATATTCTGCCTCCCGACAAATACATACATCGCGCGCCGCCTCAAGTTATTGCCCGTGAAATGCGGCGCTGTGACTTGCTGCTATTTCCCTCGTTATCGACCGAGGGATTTGGCTTGCCGTTACTGGAAGCAATGGTTTCAAAGGTGCCGGCGGTGGCGTCCGATATTCCATCGGCGCGTTTTATGGGTGATCAAGCCGTCGCGTATGTGCCGCCGCATGATGTCGAAGCCTTTGCGGCGGCGGCCCAAAAAATCTTGCAAAATCCTAAAGTATGGCAACAAGCACGGCAGCAAGGGTATGAGGCGGCGCAGCGTTTTCGGCCCGAAACGATAGCCCAAGAACTGGTCGCTGGCATGACCTGGGCGATTAAAAAGGCCTGCGGTTGAGCGAAATGTCGATTGCCGTTATCATTGTTCATTATCATACGGCCAACATGGTGTGCCAAGCCGTTGCCTCGCTACAAAATGAACTAACGGTCAATGACCTGAAGGCCGACATCATTGTGGTTGACAATGGTAGTACGGCCGTCGAACGGGACATCATCAGGCAACTGCCGGTTCGATATATTGATCCCGGGTGTAACTTAGGCTATGCCGGGGGAATTAATATGGGGGTTAGCCAAACGGACGCCGACGTTTTGGTGTTGATGAATGCTGATGTGGCGTTTAGGCCGGGGTGTTTAGCGGCGTTGCTTCAAGCCTTGGCGGGCAGCGCCGATGTGGTTGGCCCTAAACTTTACTTGGACTCGCAAAAAACATTACTGCTGCCCCCTACCGAGCGCTACAATCGGCTTGATGACCTGATCCGGCAACTGGCAAAATATGGCGATGGGTGGGCCAAATTCGCTCGCGTTCGGTGGCGACGCCATGCGCGCCAACATTGGCAGGCCACCGCACCAATGTCTACGGTGAATTTGAGTGGCGCGCTCTTGGTCTTGCATCGGCGAGCCTGGGATATGGTGGGACCGTTTGATGAAGGATTTAAACTTTATTTTGAAGAGGTTGACTGGTTGCGGCGGTTGAAACAAAAAGGATTATCAGCCCAGTATGTGCCTGGGGCAGAGGCTGTTCATTACTATAATCAAAGCGCGGCCTATCAACCTGATGTTTCGCGTTGGTTTACGGAGTCCGCGCAACGTTTTGGCCGGCTTTATTACGGAAACTGGTTTTTAGCCGCGACAGCCCGCATGTTTCGGCGTAAGGTAACGCGGCTTGACCCGGTTACCTCCCTTCCGGTAGGCATTCCGCTAATCGAGCTGTCCCGTTTGACCGACACGGCCCAGAAGCCGTTGTGGATTGAGTTGGCAGGCTCGCCGCTGGGGTTCCCGGCCGCTGCCGCCCGGATTGCGCCGAAACAGGGTTCTTGGCGGCTGCCGGTAGCGGTGTGGGAAAAGCTAGCTCCCGGCGCCTATTTTTTCCAGGTGGTTGACAGTCGTGGCCACGAATTGAAACGGGTTAGGTTTGAACGCCCGGTAATGGTCACGGATCAAAATCGACTTAGCAATGGGGTGATAAATGACTAGTTTAGTCATCCTTAAGCAACAGCGGGCCGAAGATACGTACGCGCCGGAGTTTAACTATTTGTGGTCGGTCTGTCAGGCGCAGGCCAGGCAGGTTTTCGATTCGGTAGAATTCATTATCCACGATACTTCATCAACCATGATTGAGCCGGGGCAGGCTGATTATGTGCTGCTGCTAGGACCGGAAAATATCCAATTCACGGCAACCAGCCTGAACTATATGAAGAAGGCTATCGATAAGGGGGCAACTATTGTTGCGCCGTATCGCCTGGCCGACTTTGCGGTTGTTAAAGACACACCGCTTTACACCCTACGAGATTACGAAATTATTGAGGCGAAAATTCTGTCCGAAGGTGACCAACATCACCCACCTTCCCGCTCACACTTGCCCATATCCCTTATTTCCGGATCTGTCTATGACACCCATCTGTCCAAAATTCCCATGTCTGATATTTTTAGTCAGCCTGACTTATTAAACAATCTTGGCTTGATCGATTGGATTACAGCGGCAGGGGTTTATCACCAATTTATCGACTATTACGGTCAGGTTCGCGACGACATATGGCCTTATCTACCCCGGCAAGCGAACCATGTTTTAGAAGTCGGTTGTGGCCGGGGGTTAACCGGTAGAGTGATTCAGAGCCAATTGGGCTGCCGCGTGACCGGCGTGGAACTCAATCCGGTGGTGGCTCAAGAAGCCAAACAACATTTGTGGCAAGTGATTGTGGGCGATATTCAAACCGTATCTTTGGAGCAAAATACCTATGATGCCGTTGTCGCCACCGAGCTTTTTGAACACCTGGTTGAGCCGGAGCTGTTTCTGGACAATATGAAGCGCGTGCTAAAACCAGGCGGACGAATTATTTTGTCGGTACCGAATGTCGGGCATTACGCCGTTGTTAAGGATTTGATAGCCGGTCGTTGGGATTATGTCCCGATTGGTCTTTTATGTTACACCCATGTTCGTTTCTTCACTCGGGCTACGCTTGAAGATTGGCTGGTACGGACAGGTTTTTCAACTTATAAAATTATTCCTCAGCTTACCGAAATTCCAGACGGTTTTTTGAATTTATCGCAACAGTTTGAAACCGATATAGAGAGCCTCAAAACGGCTGGGTTTTATGTGATTCTGTATGTATGACACCTTAATCTCGTGGCGAACCCACTATTCAGCATATATGAATATCAAATTATGGTTATTAATAAGTGGTTTAACCCTAATCGCCATCGTCTATTTTGTTAGGCAACCCCTTGTAACTTATCAAAATGGCTTGTTTTTTGATGCTAAACAATATTATTTGATAGCCGAGCGGAGTGCAGACATGGGGCCGATTTCCGGAGTTTCACCCCTTGTCTATCGGATTGGGTTGCCCTGGTTAATTGGCTGGTTAGCTAGTGATAATATTGTGAATGGGTTCAAGTTGGCCAACTTTACTTTTGGGATAGCCACCGTGATTGTTTTTGTTTTTTTACTTAGAGAGATTTTTAAGGCATGGGGGCTTATATTTTTATTAGGCCTGCTCTTTATCATCAATCTTAATAGCCCTTTTCGCTTCAATGCTTTTTATCCCGTTATGACTGATCCCCCCTTGATTTTTTTCAGTACGCTGATTTTATATATTCACATCCGATCGAAGAGCTATACCTGGCCGACCATCGCTGTTCTTTCTGCTGTAACCTTTGTGGGCGTTCTTTTTCGTGAGGTGACTTTATTAGCGCCGGTAGCCATCTATGCGGCTTATCTAATCACCCAGATTCGTGCCGGCATCGATTTATCGGCCATTTCCGTTCAGTTTCTATATCGAAGTATACCGGTCGTATCAGGTATAATAGCGCTTAGCCTCACCCATCATCTGGTTGTTGCTACTTCCACATACACCTACCTGGGGCAAGCCCGGCAATTATTGCAGTTTCATTGGCAGCATCCGCTGACCTATTTGCTAACACCTTTGGCTACTTATGGCCCTCTTCTTTTATTGGCGATACTGTTTAGCAGCAGTTCAACTGGGGATTTCTTGAAAAGGTTTCCGTCTTTGCCCATTTACATGGTTGGTGTTTTATGCTTAACCTTAATCGGAGGGTATCATGGCACTCGATTGATATTTTGGGGGTATGTCGCTGTTTTGCCGATGATAGGGATAGCCCTGGTCGATATAGATGAGCGGTATCCCATCTATCTCAAAATTTGTATTCTTGTTCCCATTGCTCTGGCGCAATTTCTGGCCCAAAACCCACTGGGTCTGGTGCCGGATTTTACAGGTTCGCCTGTGCCAAAATTCCCCGAATTCTACTGGCTATTTCCTTACGGTGAAAATGCGCATTATTCTCATCTGGATCCGCATACGATGGGAGTTGACTTACGCTGGCAAATGCTATTTCAATATTTGGTCATCGCCCTGTACTTAGGGCTAATTCGAGTGGGTTCTATTTGGATGACCCCCAAATAGTTTTAAGAAGGTACACCTGGTTTTGATGAATCCTTTTCAGTTGCGTCCATATCAAAAAGGTGATGAGATTGATATTAATCAAGCGTTTAATGAAGCCTTCAACCTTAACCGATCGCTTGAGGAGTGGCGCTGGAAATTCGCCTCATCATCGGACGACCACTGGATTATTGTGGCGGTTGATCAAAACAATGAAATTGTGGCCCAATATGCCGCCATTGAAGCCGCGTTTCAAGTTAACGGGCGAATCTTTCGCGCGGCACAGCCGGTCGATGTCTTTTGCCTGCGACGTCCCGGCGCCTTAGAGCACGAGGTGCATCTTAATTCTGTTCGCACCTTTTTTCGTACCTATGGGCACGCTGAGCGTCTAGCCTTATTGTACGGATTTCCCGGCCAGCGAGCTTTACGTCTGGGACAACTTGAACTAGGCTATGGCGAAGCGACTCCCGTGCCTATCTGGCGCTATCCGTTGGCCCGTTTTAGCTGGCCCTTTAGGCGAGGTCAATCGCCCTATGAGATGCGGGGTGGATGCCAACCGACGGATCTCGATGCGTTGTGGCAGCGTTGTGCGCAGCGCTATCCGGCAGCGGTTATACGCAACGGCCATTGGCTGACCCGTCGCTATGTGAGCCGGCCGCATCATATCTACAAATTTGTAACCGGCTGGCAAGCGGGCAGAATGGTGGCTTGGGCGGTTTGGCAAATTGCCGGCGATACCCTGCAATGGATTGACCTGCTTTGGGATGGTGAGGCTGTTGAGGTGTTGGCGGCGATTCAAAAAAAACTTGAGCATGTGGGGCGTCAGGCGAAAGTGCAACAACTGGAAATGTGGGTGTCGGGCGATGCTCTCGTGACAGAATTTCTGAACACCAACGGTTGGCAGTTGAGCGAGCATCCGCATGGCCTGTACGCCGTAGCCCGTTCATTTCACCCCGATATCGATGGCTCCGACGTAATCCGCCATTTCTATTTTACGATGGGTGATATGGATTTGGTGTAACTTGGCCGAGATAGGACCTTTTTATGGCACACACTTTTGCATCTAATAACTCGCTGGTTCAAGCGTTAAAAAATCAAGTCAATCGTAACGCTGATAAGGCGGTTCTGACGTTTCTTCAAACCGATCAAACCGTTCAGACCATTACCTATGCTCAACTCGATCATGACGCCACCCAATATGCTCAAGCCTTACATCAGGGCGTTGATCCCGGTGATTTAGTTGCGCTCATTTTCGACCATGGCTATGCGCTTGTGGCCGCGTTTTGGGGCGCTGTGTATTTGGGCGCTATTCCCACTATTTTTCCGTACGTTACGCCCCAGACACCTCCCTCTATCTATAAGGAACGGGTGGAGCCGCTGCTCGAATTTAGTCAGGCTAAAGCCATCATCACCGACGTATCTCTCAAAGCGACATTATCTGACCATCTGGCGCCTACCGGACGCCCGATTTTAACCCTTGATGAAACCGCCCATCCCCCCCATGGCTATAGCCCACCCAACCCACTCGGTGGCGCCGAAACGGCCTATATTCAGTTTAGCGGCGGCACCACCGGACGGCCAAAAGGCGTCGTGCTGTCGCATCAGGCTGTTCTAAACCATATTCACTCGTTATCCATATCGTTTCCCTTTTCAGCGGGTGATGTGAGCGTGGGGTGGCTGCCGCTCTATCACGATATGGGATTGGTGACCCAATTGTTGTTGCCATTGCTTGTGGGCGGAACGTCGATTCTCATTCCACCCGCGTACTGGATTCGCCACCCCGAGCGTTTATTTCAGGCCATCGATAAATATAAAGGCACGATGAGTTGGATGCCTAACTTTGCCTTTGCTTACTGCGCGCGTCGAGTGCAGGATAACCATTTACAGGGGCTTGATTTAAGCAGTTGGTCGCTTTTGGGCAATGGGTCTGAGCCGGTGCAGTTAAAAAGTTTCCAACAGTTTACCCGGCGTTTCGAGCCGTATGGATTTCGACCGGATGCGTTGATGGTGGGCTACGGTATGGCCGAGAATGTGGTGGGCCTCTCCGTTACACCGCCCGGCCAACAGCCTCAGGTTGATTGGATTTCTCTCGATGCGTTGCAAACACAGCAGCTCGCGCTTCCACGCCCTGTATACGCTGAAGGCGCTACCCCCATTTTAAGTTGCGGTTACCCTATTCACGATATTGAGATAGCCATTGTTGATCCTGAGGGCAACACCCTCGACGAGCGGCACGTGGGTGAGGTCATTTTCACGAGCAACGCCTTAATGACCGAATACTATCACCAACCCGATTTGACCGCCCAAACGCTGCGTGACGGTTGGTTTTATACCGGTGATTTGGGGTACAAATGGGATGGGCAATTGTATATTTGCGGCCGGCTTAAGGACGTTATCATTGTTGAAGGCAAAAATATCCAGCCACATTATATCGAAACCATCGCGCAAATCGCTGTCGGCTCGGCCGGAGGATTGGCGGCGGCCTTTGGTGTATTTGACGAACGGTCGGGGACCGAACGTCCTATCTTGGTTTGCGAACTGTTGAATGACGATGACAAGCTGAAACAGAATCAGATTGCGCTGCAAATTCGTCAACGGGTGTTTGAACAGCTCGATGTATCGCTGGCCGATATTCACTGGGTACCAAAAGGATGGATCATCAAGACCACCAGCGGCAAAATCTCCCGCATGGCAAACCGGCAAAAATATATTGATGAGGGCCGGTCACCGGCCACCATAACCGATAACAAACAGGGCTGGCCCGCGTTACAGGAGATACCGACCCACCAACGTCGACCATTCTTGTTCGAATATGTTTCGGCTCAAACCGCGGAGATTTTGGGGCTTGGCCCAACTACGCCGCTTTCGCCCCGGCAAGGTTTTTTGGAATTAGGCCTGACATCGCTGCAATCCGTTGCGTTGAAAAACCGCATTGAAATCGGGCTGGGATGCCAACTGCCTGACACCGCTGCCTTTGATTTTTCAACCGTCGACACACTGGTGGATTTTTTGCTGCAAGCCCTGTTCCCGCAAGAACGACCTGTGGTAACATCGACACCTGCTGATGAGATGAGTTCGCTTCTAGCCGCAATTGAGGCTTTATCGGAGGAAGATGTGAAACAAAAACTCATTGAACACCGGTCAAAAAACCGGCCAAAAACGGCTGACGATTAAATTTTTGAGGGAGGTAGTGGTCATTTACGTTCGGGCAAAGATACATTTGCGGCAAATGAAGTTGTCCGGGGCATTTTCAAGGCCGTAACTCCAGCGCCGATATCGGGCCAGTTCAGAGCCGGTCAACACTTCGGCCACGGTTTGTCGGGTTAAGTCACCCACAACATACTGCTCTCCGTAATCCTGGCAGCACAAGACACAACTGCCTTGGGCCGTGATGTGCAGGTGTTGAAGGGGTCGAGACCCCATTTGTTCACAGCCACGCAGAGTAGCCTGCGGCTGTATCCGTTCCATTTCCAAGGTCAGATATTGGGCGCGGTCGTTGGCCTTAAACCCCTCAATTTGAAAGCGAGAGCCGGCGAAACGCGCCGCAATTTCTTGGTAATCGACCCGGTGCTGATCATCGCCGCGCCCTAACACCACGATTTTCATGATAGGCGCAACCGGCATATCTTTGATGTAGTCCAGATGACGCAGAACCAGCTTAAGATGATCTTGCCCTCGATCATGGCGGTAATGCTGCTGATTTAACGTTGACAGATTAACCGATAAATACCCCAACCCCCCCATCTCGATAATGGTGTCGATCCGTTCCGAAGTCAACCCGCTGCCGTTAGTCAACACAGCCGGGACCAAGCCGTGTGACTTTAAGATTTCAACCTGTTTGACAAAATGTTTATCAATGGTGGGTTCGTTATAGTTATTCATAAAGACCGCTTCGAGCGTGTGTTTGTAATCAGCCAATTGGCCAGCAATACGCTCATACAGCTCAAGCGGCATAAAGTAATGTCGACGCGGATCAACCGATACCGGGCAAAAATAGCAGGCTTGGTTGCAGACCGAATGGGCTTCAAGGGAAACGTATTTAAGCCGGAAGCGACGGTCTAAATCAGCCGGTGTGGGGACCAGCCAGCCCTGCTGAACCAAAAAATCCTTGTCCGCCCGCAGTATCTGGTTGAGCATGACCTTGCGTTCATACAGATGGCGCAGAGGTTGATACCCCGGCTCACCATTCCGCAGCCGCCGGTCGGTTAGGGGATTATAAAAATTATCGGAGTCAACATGGAGGTAAGGCTCTATCTGCCACTTATTCTGTTGATCGTCTAACAAAATATGCTCCATAAAGTCAGTTTACTACAAGACACGAGCAGCGCATAATCGAGATAAGGCGTGAAGCGCGTTGCCATTAGATAACTCAAGTTGCCATCCATCAGGCCTGACAGGTTTTGGGATGACCGTTCAGAGAAAAATCAGGCCAATTCGGGCCATTTAGCCGCATTAAAGCCCGTTTGAAAACCTGTTAGGTCTTGTTCGCGGGTAGGTGGCAACTTAGGTTAGATAATAACTTCTGACGCGCCAGGGTATACGATCACGGTCGTGATCGTAGGGTCTAGCGCGCCAAGGTATACGATCAGAGCTTTGATCACAAGGTCTAGCGCGCTAAGGTATACGATCACGGTCGTGATCATAGGGTCTGCTGCGCCAAGGTATAC
>JAGRCC010000146.1 GCA_020433785.1 Anaerolineae bacterium | reverse complement strand
GTGATGGTCAGCTAACTGGCTATTAGCCCCAGCCGCCGCCCGCTCTGGTGCATAGCTTAGCTTGCTGATGGGTAGCCACTTCAGTTGTTTGAGCTGAGTTCGATAATTAAAGTCGAGCGTGTCATTTCGGAGCCGGAGGCGGAGAAATCCCTTAGACATTCCCATAAATGAAGCTTTCGCGGGCAAAAATGGCCGTTGTCGCTTCAAATTTTCCCAGCCAAATCTCTTTTCATTGTATTGTCACGGGGATTTCTCCGCTAGCGCTGCGAAATGACATGAAATATATCTATTTCCGAACTCAGGTTAATAAATAATCCCGCTAAAGACCGTCAAAACTCATCAGTTGACCAGGTAGAAACCCCATAAATGACCGGTGCATTCAAACTATTTCTTGCGTACACTATAAATGGGATGTGTCATTATGGCACAATGGGAAACCGCTGACCGAGATTAGTTATAACTGCCGCGTTTACAATCTCACCTTGAAGCGATGTTACTGCCGGAACATTTGACTCCGAGCAACCCAAGGCCAATAACTTTCAGATCTTTACGACCTGGCGAGGTCCCATGAAAATCTCTAAATATGTTTGGATTCTCGGCATTGCCGTGACGGCTGCCGTAATTGTCGTTCCCATAATTCTCTTTGTGCCCGATCAAACGCCGCCGCCGGATGATCCCTGGGCGCACGTACCCAACGCCACCGTCCACACCGATCACACCGGCTTGCTGGTCGGCCCCTATGAAACGGGCATGGACGTGACCAAAGCCTGCCTCGACTGTCACCCGCAGGCCGCCGACCAGGTCATGCACACCTCCCACTACACCTGGGAAAGCGACCCGGTCTACATGCCCGAGCGTGACGAAACCATTACCTTGGGCAAAAAGAACAGCATCAACAACTTCTGCATCGGCATTGAAGGCAACTGGGCCTCCTGTACCGCCTGCCATGCCGGCTACGGCTGGACCGATGACTCCTATACCTTTTCGGAACAGGACGACGTCGACTGCCTGGTCTGCCACGACAACACCGGTACGTATCAAAAAGGCAAGGGCGGCTTTCCCGCCGAAGGTGTTGACTTGGCGGCGGTGGCCCAAAGCGTGGCCAGTCCTTCGCGCGAAAACTGCGGCGGCTGTCACTTTAAGGGTGGCGGCGGCAATGCCGTCAAACACGGCGATTTGGATGAAAGCCTCTACTTCCCCACCGCCCGCATCGATGTCCATATGGGTAAGTACGATTTTCAGTGCATCACCTGCCACCAAACCGAAGCCCACCAGATCAAAGGCCGCGCCCCGTCAGTTAGTCCCGGCGACTTGACCCAACAAAACCAGGTCTTCTGCACCGACTGCCACAACGAAACGCCTCACGCCGACCAGCGCATCAACGAGCATACCACGGCCGTAGCCTGCCAAACCTGTCACATTCCCACGATGGCCAAAAAAGAGGCCACCAAAATCCATTGGGATTGGTCCACCGCCGGCCAGGACATCCCCGAAGACACGCACGAATATCTCAAGATTAAAGGCTCGTTTGCCTACGAGAAAAACCTGCCGCCCGAATATTACTGGTACAACGGCAGCACCGGCCGCTACCTGAAAGGCGATCCGGTCAATCGCGACGGCATCACCGACATGAACGCCCCCAAAGGCAACATCGACGACCCCACCGCCAAAATCTGGCCCTTCAAAGTCCATCGCGGCAGCCAAATTTACGACGCCCTCTATGGCTACTTCCTGGTCCCGACCACCGCCGGTGAAGGCGGCTACTGGACCGAGTTCGACTGGGATAAAGCCCTCCGCTTGGGCGAAGCCAATTCCGGTCTCAAATACAGCGGTGAATACGACTTTGCCACTACCGAAATGTTCTGGCCCACCACCCATATGGTCTCGCCCAAGGAGGACGCGTTGCAATGCGTCGACTGCCACAGCGACAACGGCCGGCTCGACTGGACCGCGCTGGGCTACGACGGCGACCCGGTCAAATACGGCGGCCGACCGCTCCACCCCCCCGTCTCTCAACTTCAACCACGGGAGGATGGTAAGTAATGAACACGTCACGAACTTCACGGTTATTCAAGGTGGCAGCGTCGCAGGGTTGCAGGGTTGCAGGATTGCAGGGTTGCAGGGTTGCCGAGTGGCAGCGTTACATGGGATATTTTGTCTTAGGGCTGTTGCTTAACTTGGTGACGGCCGGTCTGGCGCTGGCCGATGGACCGTCGCTGCATCCGACCTTTCCCCTGCTCGATGCGGACGGCGGCAATGTCTTGGAAACCGGCAACCCTGTTTCGACGATGCAGACATGCGGTGGCTGCCACGATACCGCCTTCATTGCCGAACATAGTTTTCACACCGATGTGGGTCTAAGCCAACTAACCGAACCGGGCCAAGTGCCTGGCGGCCGGCCCTGGGATACCAGCCCCGGCTACTTCGGCAAATGGAACCCACTCACCTACCGTTACCTGACCATCACCGGCGAGGATAGGCCGGATGTAACGCTCCCTGATTGGGTCCGGCTGTTCGGCGCTCGACACGTGGGCGGCGGTCCGGCCGAAACCGCTCCGACCGGCGAGTCGCTGCTGGATCTGCCGAAAGATACATCCGCCTACCTCAACACCATCCTGGACCCTGAAACCGGCCAGACGATCCCCTGGGACTGGGCTGAATCCGGCACGGTCGAGATGAACTGTTTCCTGTGCCACATTCCCGATCCCAACAATCAAGCTCGCATCGAAACGCTGGCGGCGGGCAACTTCCAATGGGCCAACACCGCCACCCTGCTCGGCACAGGCATTGTAACCGATACCGAAGGCGCGCTGGCCTGGAACCCGGCAGCGTTTACCCCGGACGGCACGCTGGCTCAAGAATACGTGACGATGCAAGACCCCAGCAACAGCAACTGCGGCCAGTGCCACGGCTCGGTCCACACCACCAACGATACGCCGCTCATCCAAACCGGCTGCGATTGGAACACGGCCACCACCGGCGAGATTTTCGCGCCCCAGCGCCTGTATAAATCCGGCATGAACCTGCAAGATAAAGAAGATCTGTCTCGCACGTGGGACGTCCACGCCGAACGCGTGGTTGACTGCGTCGATTGTCATGCCTCGCTCAACAACCCGGTTTACTTCCAAGGCACCAAAGACGACACCATCGAGCACCTGGTGTTCGACGCCCGCCGCATCGATATTAGCGAATATCTGTACCAGCCCTTGCACCAATTCGCCAAAGGCTCAGCCGTTCAAAGCACCGCCGCGCCCGAATTCAACGATACCATGCGCCGCTGCGAAGGCTGCCACGACCCCAGCGCCGTCCACGAGTGGCTGCCCTACAAAGAGGCCCACTTTGCCAATGTGAGCTGCGAGTCCTGCCACGTGCCCAAAATGTACGCGCCGGCTGTGCAGCAGGTCGATTGGACGGTGGTCAATGCCGATGGTGAAGCGCAGCGCGTCTGCCGGGGCGTCGAAGGCGACCCGCAGGATGTCGATACCCTGATCAGCGGTTTCAATCCTATCCTGCTGCCTCACCAGCGCACCGAAGGCGGCGATCCATTAGCGCCCTTCAATTTAGTCTCAGCCTGGTACTGGGTCTACGGCGAGCCGGAGCGGCCGGTGCGCCTGATCGATTTGCAGGCGGCCTACCTGGACGGCGACCACTATCGGGCGGACGTGCTAACCGCGTTCGACAGCGACGGCAGCGGCAGCCTGGACGACGCCGAACTCCGCCTCGACACTCCGGTCAAAGAAGCCCTCATTCAGCAAAACCTAACCGATCTTGGCCTGGATAATCCCCGGATTAAGGCCGAAGTTCAACCCTACAGCATCAACCACGGCGTCACCAACGGCGAATGGGCCACCAAAACCTGCGATACTTGCCACAGCCAAGCCTCGCGCATCGCCGAACCGATTCAATTGGCGGCTTATGTGCCGGGCGATGTCATGCCCCAATTCTTTGGCGATACGGCCGTGGCTCACGCCGGCGAAATGGTGACCGGCGACGACGGCAGTTTGCACTACCGGCCCAATCCGGCCGCAGAAGGGCTTTACATCTTTGGCTACAGCCGCGTCAAATGGATCGATTGGCTGGGCGTGCTGGCCTTTTTCGGCACAACGCTGGGCGTATTTGCCCACGCCGGCCTGCGCGCCTACTCGGCGGCCAAACACCCGCAGCCCCATCACCCGTACGAACGGGTTTATATGTATACCGTGTACGAACGGTTTTGGCACTGGTTGCAAGCGGCGGTCATCTTCCTGCTAATTTTCACCGGCCTGATCATCCACAAACCCGATATCCTGGGTATCTTCTCGTTTCCTTATATGGTCCAGATCCATAACGTGTTAGGCTTTATTCTGCTGATCAACGCCTTTTTAGCCGTGTTCTACCATCTGGCCAGCGGCGAAATCCAGCAGTTTATTCCCCGGCCGCATGGCTTCTTCGATCAGATGATTACCCAGGCGACTTTTTATCTGCGCGGCATCTTCAAGGGCGAGGCTCACCCGTTTGAGAAAACGCCCCAGAAAAAGCTTAACCCGTTACAGCAGCTAACCTACTTCGGCTTGTTGAACGTCTTGCTGCCGCTCCAAATCATTACCGGCGTACTCATCTGGGGCATGCAAACCTGGCCGCAACTGGCTCACAGCCTGGGCGGGCTGCCGGTGCTGGCCCCCATCCACAGCTTAATTGCCTGGCTGCTGGCGTCATTTATTATCATGCACGTCTATCTAACCACGACCGGCCACAAACCCTTAGGCGGCATCCAGGCGATGATGGATGGTTGGGATGAAGTTGAAGTTAATGGACACTCAGCGGCGACTGAACAGGAGACAAATTAGACCTGACAGGTTTTCAGAAGTACCGTCTGGCGAAGTTGCCGTTCAATTGAAATGATGGTACACCCAACGGCAACTTGTAAAACCTGTCAGGTCTTAAGGTCTTAACAACGACTATTACGGAGGAACAACCCTATGCAAACCATCACCAAAAGAGAACCCAAACCTTACGCCAACCCTTACCTCGCCGGAGCGTTATTAGGCGTGGTGTTATTTACCGCCTTCTTCCTCACCGGCGACGGCTTAGGCTCTTCGGGCGGGCTAAACCGGATGCTGGTCTTCGTTGAAGATTTAGTCAACGCCGATCACATCAATCGGGTGCCCTACCTGATTAGCATGGCCGGCGGCGAAAGAAATCCGCTGGACAACTCGTTCGTCTGGTTGGGTTTTGGCACGCTAATTGGGGGTTTTGCCTCGGGCCTGATTCACGGGCGCGTACGCCTTGAAACCAACAAAGGCCCCCACATTACCAACTCGACCCGCTGGATCATGGCCTTTGCCGGGGGCATCCTGATGGGCTACGGCTCGCGCTTTGCCCGGGGTTGTACGTCAGGGCAAGGGCTTTCCGGGGCAGCGGTGCTGTCGGTGGGCAGTTGGGCTTTTTTACCGGCGGTGTTTATCGGCGCGTACGCCTTCGCTTATTTTCTTCGGCGCTTGTGGATATAGGAGATTATCATGGAACTGTTCCCTGACTTTCCCGGCCCCTTTCCCATCGCCGCTATGTACGGCAACGTTGCCCTGTACCTGGTCGCCGGCATTATCGGCTTTGGCTTTGGCTACGTGCTGGAGATGGCCGGTTTTGGCAACTCCAAAAAGCTGGCCGCGCAATTTTATCTTTATGATATGACCGTGTTGAAGGTGATGTTTACCGCCATCTTGGTGGCGATGGTGCTCATCTTTGCCGCCGCCGGTCTGGGGTTGGTCGATTACAACCGCCTCTATGTCAACCCGACCTACCTGTGGCCTGGCGTGGTCGGCGGCCTGATTATGGGCGTCGGCTTCATTGTCGGCGGCTTCTGCCCCGGCACCTCGACGGTTGGGGTGGCCACCCTTAAAGTGGACGCGATGTTCTTCGTAATGGGCTTGTTTGCCGGCATCTTCGCCTTTGGTGAAACGATCGACGGCCTGCTGCGCGACTTCTGGAACTCCTCGTACATGGGCCGCTTTACCATGCCGGAGTTATTTGGCGCACCAACCGGCGTGGTGATCCTGGTGATTATCGCGGCGGCGCTGGTGATGTTCTGGGGGGTTGAACAGGTCGAAGGCATGATGGGCGGCGAAAAACCTAACCCGGCCCACGCCCGCTATAAACTAATCGGCGCCGGGGCACTACTTGCCGCCGCTGTGGCCGTACTGCTCATCGGCCAGCCCACGTCCGCCGACAAGTGGGAGCGTATCGCCGCCGCAAAACAACCGCTGCTGGATAATCGCCAGGTGCAAATCCACCCGGCCGAACTGCTGGACTACATCGAGAACGATCAGGTCGATGTGGTTATGTTGGACGTACGCAACGAAAGCGACTACAATCTGTTCCATCTGCAAGACGCGCAGCGAGTGTCGATCGACGACCTGACGCAGTTGGTTAAAACGCTGTTAGAAAAGCCGTCGAACACCCTGTTTGTGGTTATGAGCAACGATGAGGAGAACGCCACGGCAGCCTGGAAGGTGCTGGTGGCGGAAAGCCTATCGAACGTTTACATTCTGGACGGCGGCATTAACAACTGGCTGACCACCTTCGACATCGAGCCGGACGCGGGCAGCCCCGTGGCCGTGGCCATGCTGCCCACGCTGCTGCCTAACGCCCCCCCCGGCGACGACCTCTTACGCTACGACTTCCCGGCCGCGCTGGGCGCACAGCATCCGGCCGCTGCACCCGACCCGCACGAGTTTGAGATTGAGTATATTCCCAAAGTCGAGTTGCAGGTGAAAAAAGTCACCGGCGGTGGCTGAAGCTAACATAAGCGCCGCAGTTTGCGGCTGTTTATGACAATAGGACTTACGCAGAAAGCCAGGTGACAGTCACTTATTGCACCTGGATGGCTCAAACGGGTCATTTACCGTGCTGAAGTGACTGTCACCTTAAAAAGAAGGATGCCAATGCACCGGAGCGACAAAGCTTGCTTTGTCATTCCCGATCAAAGCAGAGCTTTGATGCTCCCAGACTGTTATGTTCAGAGAGGAGTGCGACAGTCTCAAATGAGACGACAGCGAGAATGAAAATCACCGTAGGACAAACTTAAGTTTGTCCTACAAGTCTATTTTCAAGGGAGTCGACCATGCACATCCATACGTTAGAAAAATGGCAGCACAGCCATGACTATGCGGTCAAAAACGAGAAAGGTGAGCAGCGAACCCAATACGTGCTCGTCCTGACAGCCATCGTCATGGTCATCGAGATTGTGGCGGGCAGCCTCTCCGGCTCAATGGCGCTGCTGGCCGATGGCTGGCACATGGGTACGCACGTAGCCGCGTTTATGATCACTATCGTGGCCTACCGTTACGCCCGTAGGTTCGCCGCCAGTCCGGTCTACGCCTTCGGCACCGGCAAGGTCACGGTGCTGGGCGGGTTTGCCAGCGCGGTCGCTCTGGCGGTGGTGGCGTTAGTCATGTTGATCGAGTCATTGGAACGCCTGATCGATCCTCAAGTCATCCATTTCAATGAAGCTATTGCCGTGGCCGTCGTCGGCTTGCTGGTCAACATCATCAGCGCCTTCCTCCTAAAGGATGATCACAGCCACCATCATCACCATGATGACCACCATCACCACGACCATGATCATCACGATCACGATGAGCATGACCAGGATCACAACTTACAAGCCGCCTACCTGCACGTTCTGGCCGATGCCATGACCTCGGTGTTTGCCATCACCGCGCTGGTAGCCGGTAAATATTTGGGCTGGGGCTGGCTCGACCCGGTGATGGGCGTGGTGGGAGCGGTTATTATTACGCGCTGGTCCTATGGGCTATTGAAGCAAACCAGCCCAATCCTGCTCGACGCCAGTATCGACCAGCCTTATCAGGCCGACATCAAAGCCGCCATTGAAAGTGACGCTGATAACCGGGTAGCCGATATGCATATCTGGAAAGTTGGAGCCAATCATTACGCGGCCATCATTTCTGTCGTTACCCACTTTCCCAATACCACCGAGCATTACAAAGAGCTGCTAAAACCGTTTGATAAATTATCTCACGTCACTGTCGAGGTGCACGAATGCCGGAGCGAGCCGTGTATCGCGCCCAAGACAAAGGGCATCGAAGCATAACGTCATCATGAGTGACTTCTGAATTGGCCTGGGCTGGTCGAGTGACCAGCCTAAAAATTAGCGACTCATCTAATAGACAAACTCCCCAAAGGTCTGATGCCTCCGGGGAGTTTTTACTTTAAACTAGAAGAGAAGCTTCGTTGAAAGGAGGACACCGATGATGGTTCAAACTCACGCAACGATCAAATACAGCACAATTATCGTACGCTGGATGGCCAGAATATGGGGACTGGCCAGTATCTTATTGGTTTTGGCCTTTCTCTTTGGAGAGGGCTTGTCCCCCACCCAAATTACGCCGATGGAGTGGATGCAGTTACTCCTATTCCCCTTCGGCGTAATGTTGGGTTTGCTGCTAGCTTGGCGATGGGAGGGCCTGGGCGGCGGGCTGGCCCTCGTCAGCTTTGTGGCGTTTTATCTTCTACATTTTATGGTATCCGGCACGCTACCCGGCGGGCCGTACTTTGGCCTGGTGGCTGCCCCTGGCTTGCTTTTTTTACTATGCTGGCTGCTATCGAGACATTAGGCTGAACACAAATACCTCTAATACGTTTCCTTATCCAGAAACTTCGATTCTCTTTAGGTATAAACTGAACGAATCTACCTCTAGTTTTTAGAGAATCTAGTAGTAGACTCGATCCATCTCTACCTCTAGATCCGGATCGAATCTACTACTAGGTTTTTTGACAACTAGGTGTAGAAACTTCGAGTTTCCAGATGTAGAAATGTTCATTTTCCTTATGGAGAAAGTTCAGGGGTCTTGGTACTCCGCCCATAAAAGCCCGATTAGGTGTCAAATACCTGATCGGGCTGGTTTTTGCCCACTCGACAGGTTAAAATCGACCTCAGTTACTTGTCATTTTGGCTGATCTTCGGTTACAATAGGGGTATCGACCTCGATTTGGTTGACTCATTTGATCATTTCCTCACTAAGTTTATTCCTCAAATCGACCGACACAGCACTCAGACTATACTTTCAACCAAAGTTATATAATAAACCTTAACTAATTGACGGCATCGACGTGTCTAAAGTAATTCTATTTCAGACTGGTTATTTGTATTTGGCACGCCGCACAATTTAGATTTGTTGCACATCCCATTTTCAGAAGACAGAGAGAACTTTAGTCATACCAGCTTTGTACAATCGGGATATACAACATAAACATTCTAATTTAAGAAAGTAACACTAATGTCACGTCAGGATGGTCTCAAACAACTAATTATCCAGCACGAACGCCGCTTGCAGAAACTAAAAGAGAATCAAGCCCTCAAAGGGATAGATACATCTCCGGGTGTGCTTATCGAGATCGAAGATATTGAAAACAAGCTAATCGATCTTAAAACCCAACTCGAAGCTTTGCCTCAGATTATCTCCCAAAACCCTTATAAGGGTCTATCTGCCTTCCGCGAACTGGATACTCCCTTTTTCTTTGGCCGAGAAACCTTTACTCACCAACTGGTTGATAGCGTTCAGCAAAAACCTTGGTTCTTTGGTAGTTTCCGAGTG
>JAGRCC010001139.1 GCA_020433785.1 Anaerolineae bacterium | reverse complement strand
TCTGCGGCTGCGTATCGAGCAGATCAAGCACGCGCGCGGTCGAAGCCATTGCCCGTTGGTAGAGATCGAGCGTATCGCCCAGCCGGGTCAGCGGCCACAGAAGGCGCTGGGTCATAAACACCAGTACGCTGTAGATACCCACATTGAGGGTTCCATTTAGCGCCATCTGCCCCCCAAAAACCATAATGGCGATAAAACCAATGACGATGACCATTCGAATCAAGGGGACAAAAGCCGAACTCAGTTTGATGGCGTGGCGATTGGTTTGCTGGTAACGGTCGCTTTCTATGGCAACCCGATTAACCTCATATTCTTCGGCGGTAAAGCTTTTGATGGTAGCGATACCGCCCAGGTTATTGGCTAGCTGGCTGTTGAGTACGCCCACTTGCTCTCGCACGGCGGCGTAACGCGGGGCCAGCAGTTTTTGGAAGCGCAGCGATCCCCAAATGATGACCGGCATTGGCAAAATAGTCATCCACGATACGCTGGGCACCAGCACGATGAACATGCCGCCGATGACGACGATGGTGGTAATGAGCTGCAAAATCTCGTTCGCGCCGATATCGAGAAAGCGCTCAAGCTGGTTGATGTCATCATTAAGGATGGCCATCAAGCCGCCGGTACTGCGATCTTCAAAGTAGGCCATCTCTAAACTTTGCACATGAGCATAGGCATCGATGCGCAGCTCGTGCTGGAGCGCCTGGGCCAAGTTACGCCACAGCACGGCGTAAGCATATTGAAAGATCGATTCTAAGCCCCAGGCTGCCACGGTGATACCGGTTAGCACCCATAATTGGGTGGTTAGGTCGGTAAAGCCCAGTTTGGCCAGCATCGAGTCTTGCCGGGAAACCACAATATCGACCGCCACGCCGATGAGCACCGGCGGGGCCAGATCAAAAACCTTGTTGAGGATCGAGTAGATGGTCGCCAGAATGATGGGGCGGCGGTAGCCCTGCGCGTAGCGCCATAAGCGAATGAGAGGATGTTGATTGGCATTATTCATTGTTTTTGGCTTGCCTGTCTTGCTGAGGATTGAATACTTTGCCACAGTTCAGTAACTTGCTGACTTATTTCTGTGGCTTGCGATGTAACATAATTTTCGTTAAAGGTGGTGCTGAGGGGCGGGTCGAAATTGAGATAAATATATATCAGCATTTCATAGATATCTGTTTCGTGCCGGCGTGATTGTCCCTCACTCCAAGCCATAAGTTTCCCTATAATCACATCTTCAGGACGGGCACACCATACAACGAATGGTTCGCTGTCCGGCAAATCGATAGATTGACGAATGCGATGTTGAAAAGCTTGACGGTAACGCGTATCCATCGACAACGGGACTAAATCAGCTTTCTCCCCCCGGCTGCTGTCGATGATGTTAAACATGATACCTTTTTGAATGGAGTCTCGCATTTGGTCAGGGTCGGCATAATAGCGCGGAAGGGGATAGGCGGCTACTAATTTTTGGATATGCGTTTCGTTGAGATCAACGACGATGTCAATATCGTAAGTCGTCCGAGTGATACCATAAATAGTAGCAGCAAAGGCCCCTATAATCATATACGGGGCCTTGATATTCTCCAACGTATGTAAAATGCTTAAAAATAGACTAAAATCGGGGAGCGACGATGCTTTTGGCACGCTCGATTTCCTGTAACACTTTCAGGTTAAGTTCACTTGATGATAAATTCGGATACTGACGCCGCAACCGACCCCGAATTAATCCCACCGCTAATTCGCGAGCATCTAGCAGACGTTGAATTCGGGTACTGACCGATAGTGTACTTAGTAAACGCAGTTGGTCAATGTCAATTGGATCAAAGTGATATTTATTCATAGGGTATAACCATATTACATGGCCTAATTTACCAAGATGTTAACGGGATAGTAGAACCAAAGAGACACTTTGTCAAAGAGACTAATATCAAGCATACGCCAAACTGTCCCTCACGCTGATGGTGGTGGCGCTGCGGGCGGGGAGGATCGAGGCCAGGGTCGAGATGATCAGAATGACGATTAGCCAGACGATGACCGCGCCGAAGTTATATTTGTAATCCAAATTGGCATCGAACATCGCCTGTCCCAGCGCGTTGGCCAGCGGACGGGCCAGGATAAACGAGATTGGCACGGACACGAGCCAACTGAACACACCCTGCAAGACGCCCTCCATCACAAACATGCCCATGATGGTCATCGATCGGGCGCCGATGGCCCGCATCACGCCGATTTCCCGCGTGCGCTCCACCACGCTAATCGAAAGCGACCCCATCAACCCAATCCCGCCGACCATCGCCACAATGACGGCCAGGCCCATCAACATATTCGTCGTGATGCTGAACTGGCTAACGGCGTTAACCATATCATCGGGCGTGGTGCCGGTTGAGAAAACGTCGATATCCATATTGCGATCTTCATAATCGTCTTTGAGCTGCTGATAGATCGCCTCGACATCTTGCGGGGTATGCGAGACGGTGCTAACGAACAATCGAACGCCATCGTTGTATTTTTTGGTGGCGTGGAACACGGCGTCTTCAGGCGCGTAAATCGGTTCGGCGTCGAAACCGCCGCTGAAAATCACCTGGAACAGACCCACCACCTGCCATTCATCGTCGCCCAGTTCAAACAGGTTGAGGGTCACGGTGTCGCCCACATTGATGCCGTTATCTTCGGCGGTATCCCGACTCATGACGATGACGCGACTATCGCCCGGCTCCAGCCAGCGACCGGCCACAATGAGCGGCTGATACATCTCACTACCTTCAGGAATACCGATCAACTCCGCACCCACCCCGGCCTCCTGGGTGCTTTGCCCTTCTTTGAGAATGGCCGCTGGGGTCGTAAACCAGGTCTCAGCCTCATCGACCCCCGGCACCTTATGAGCCATCGTCTCAACCCGATCGGTGCGCTGCGGGTCCCGAAAACCAATCCGCACGTCAAAACCGCGCCGGTTCATATCGGTGTTGAGGGTGTAGGTAATCGACGCCGACAGGCTCATCACGATCAAAAACATCGTACCGGCCCCCACCAGCACCAGTTGAGTCAGAATCAGCCGCCCCTTACGCCGGAACAGGTTGCCGAGCGCGATAGCATACGGCGACGATAAAAAGCGCTGGCCGATCCGCTCCACGCCCTGATCGAGCCGACTGGAGCCGAAATCGCCGCCCAGTCCGTAGGAGGCAATGGCTTCCCGCACGGTGATGGCCGCGCCCGACAAGACCGGCCACAACGCGGCCAGCAGCGGAATTAGGGTAGCAGCGATAGCCTGATAAATGACGG
>JAGRCC010000145.1 GCA_020433785.1 Anaerolineae bacterium | reverse complement strand
GGCACTTCCATTGCCGATGCCGTCTACCACGCCGGTTATGCCGATCAGCCGCATCTGACCCGCTCGCTAAAGCGCTTCGTCGGCCAAACACCTGCACAAATCTTACGCCCCGACGGGGCAAAGTAGTAGGGGACTAACGCCGTTCCAGGTGACAGTCACTTTGGCACGCCAAATCGACCTACTTGAACCAACCCGTGCCAATTAATCGACAATAAATGCCTGTCACCTGACTTTTAACTGTGTCGTTTTTGTTCAATACAGCCTCTTTTTGATGTGTTATGATAGTCGTGTTGATGATAACAACAGACATCGCACATCAAAAGGAGCACAGACATGCGCAGAATCATTGTTTCAACTTATGTAACATTGGATGGGGTTATCGAAGCACCGCAGAAATGGTCGCTCAACTACTTCGATGAAGAAGCAGCAAAATTTGCCAGCGAACAACTTTCCGCCGCAGACGCGCTGCTGCTAGGCCGAGAAACCTACCAGGGCTTTGCCGAAGCCTGGCCGTCCCGAACAGGCGATTTTGCCGATAGGATCAACAGCATGACCAAATACGTGATCTCAACGACTCTGGAAGAGCCGCTGGGGTGGGACAACTCAACGTTAATCAAGGGCGATGTAATCAAAGAGGTCGACAAACTCAAGCAGCAGCCCGGCCAAGACATCTTAATTTACGGCACCGGCCGTCTGGCCAATACGCTCCTGCAAAACGGTCTCATAGATGAGCATCGACTTTGGGTTGTACCTGTTATTTGGGGCAGCGGTCGACGCATTTTTGAAGGTATGGACACCACGCTGCTAGAGTTGATCGATACTAAAACCTTGCCTTCAGGCACGGTTATCCTCACCCATACATTAGCCGGTAAAGCTTAACAAGGAGAATATGACGATGAGAAAGTTAAAACTTCAAGTCCAAATGACGGTTGACGGATACATTGCCGGACCCAATGGCGAAATGGATTGGCTAGTTTGGAACTGGGATGATGAACTAAAAAATTATGTAATAGACCTAACAGCACCGATTGACTGCATCGTTCTTGGACGAAAACTGGCCGAGGGGTTCATTCCGCACTGGGCTAGCGTGGCGGCAAATCCGGACAGCCCGGAATTTGCCGCCGGTCAGAAATTTACGGACACACCCAAAGTTGTTTTTACCAAAACGCTCGACACGTCAGCATGGGCCAATACCGTTTTAGCCCAAGGTGACCTTGTTGACGAAATCACGAAACTCAAAAATCAAGACGGTCAAGATATCATCGCTTATGGCGGGGCGACCTTTGTCGCGGACCTCATCAAACACGGATTGATTGACGAGTATCATCTGTTCATTAATCCGGCGGCAATTGGTCACGGCATGGCCATTTTCAAAGAACTGGACCGCAAACAAAATCTGAGCTTGGTCAACGCTACATCATTTGACTGCGGGATCGTTGTACTTCATTACGAGCCGAAACGGGACTAACTTCATGACCATATTCGACATCGCCCACTTGCGACTGAACAATCAGGGTATCGCTCCGGCGGTTATGCGGTCGCCGGGCGATGTCGTCCGCAGGCTGGGGGCGGTTCAGGCGCAAGATTATCTGGGGACGCTGTGGGCGCTAGGCCTGCGCATGCAGCAAGCGGTCGAAGCCGATATCGAACAGGCCATTGCCAACCGTGAGATCGTTCGTACCTGGCCGATGCGCGGCACCCTTCACTTTGTCGCGCCCAAAGACGTACGCTGGATGCTAGCCTTATTGACACCCCGGATTATCGCTAAAACAGCACGGCGGCATCAACAGCTCGAGTTGGATGAAGCCACTTTTGATAAAAGTGAGACCGTGTTCGCTGAGGCGTTGCAAGGCGGCAACTCTCTCACCCGACCCGAGATAATGGCGGTGTTAGAACAAGCGGGTATTTCCACTAAAGGTCAACGAGGTTATCACATGCTGTGGCGAGCGGCTCAGAACGGCTTAATCTGCTTCGGGCCTCGCCAGGGAAAACAGGATACATTTGTATGGCTCGATGACTGGGTGCCGGCCGGTCCGTCTCTCAGCCGGGATGAGTCGCTATCTGAGCTGGCTCGGCGCTACTTTACCGGCCACGGTCCGGCGACCGTGCAGGATTTTATATGGTGGTCGGGGTTGTTGACAGCCGATGCCCGCGACGCCGTAGAGATGATCGCACCGGAGCTTGCAGAAGAAGTCATCGACGGCCAAACCTACTGGCTGGCGTCAACTGACTCTGTTCCAAAAGCTCCATCGCCCACCGTGTTTCTCCTGCCGGGATTTGATGAGTACCTGTTGGGCTATAGAGATCGCAGCGCCGTACTCGATCCGGTTCACGCCAACAAGATCGCACCCGGCGGCAACGGGATGTTCAACCCCACCATCGTTATCGACGGCCAAGTGATAGGCACTTGGAAACGGACATTGAGGAAAAAGATGGTGACGATCGAACTCCAGCCATTTAACCCCCTAAGCGATGCCGAGAGCGACGCTGTTGCGACGGCAGCGGAAGGGTATGGGATGTTTCTCAATCGGCCGGTGAGTCTTAACTTTGAGATTTAATGGATAGAGCGTTTTACGTCGGCTACTTCGTTGCCCTTGTTAGCCAGAACTTCGATCAAACCGGCGCCAATTACAAAGACAGCACCGATGGCTTCCTGTAAACCAAAAGGCTCTCCGGCAAGCAGGGCCGCGCTGCCAATTCCCACTACGGCCTCAAGTTGGAGCAAGATGCCCAGTCGACCGGGATCAACATAACGCGACCCCCAATATATCCCCCACATGGCCGGAATAAGGATGCCGACAGCCATGAGCACGATCCAAGGGATGAGGGTGATTAACAGTTCGACAGCGGGAGGCCGGCTAAGTGCGGCAATGGGCAGTAGGGAAAAGCCCAGGGCAACGATTGAGCCAAAAAAGAAAAATGCAAAAACCTGCTCGAATACCGAAGGCTCACGCGCCTGGCGTACTAGCATGGCTCCGAAGGTAAATACAATTCCTGACAATAGTGCCAGCAGATCCCCCATGTTCATAGATAAGAAGAGCGAGTCACCTGGGCCAAGAATGGTGAGCAAACCCGCCAGGCTCAGTACCAGGGCCACTCCTCGCCATAGGGTAAATTGACGCCCCATCAGGCCAACTTCTACCAATGTTCCCCAGGCCGGCATTGTGTAGAAGAGAATCAGCGCCCGTACGACATCCGTGAGCAGCAGGCTTTCACAATACATTACCACCCCGCCACCAACCAATAGACCGGTGCCGTACTGTTCAATGCCTGTGTGCTGTTTGCGCAGCACACGCATGAGCGCAAAGGGCACCAAAAGGGCAAGGGGAGCGATAAACTGGCTTAATATGACCGAGGCAGGAGCCAAACCTTGGCGTTCAAACACTCTTAGAGGAATCCAAAACAATCCCCAGATAGCGGCTGCCATTGCGACGATAATTTCAGGATGTGTAACTCGTTTTAACATTTAAGCATCCACAGGTTACGATATTCAGATGTAGCGCTGGAGAGAAGCATTTATACAGTGCTTAACATGTTAAAACTTTTTATATTATGGGCAATTTACCCGCTAACGGACGCATAAATCGCGTGCAAAAACCGGCTCGGTCTCTCGGCTAAAAGCTGTGTGTGCGTAAAGCCGCAGGTGCGGGCCAGTTTCGCCCAACTTTGATAAGAGAGCGGGTAAGGCACCCACTGATTGCCGCGATCAACGTTGTACTCAACGACAATCAAACGCCCATCGGGACGCAGGTGACGTTTGAGTCGTTGAACGACTTGCTCTTGCACCGCGTATCGCTGAAAGTGGAGTGCATTAGCCACGACGATACCATCCAACAGCGGCAAATCAAGGGGTTGGGTAAAATCGGCGGTCAGGTAATGAACGGTCGTTTGGGGAAACTGCGCTTGCATTTGCCGGGCCTGGGTGCGCAGCGAACCCCGGTCTCGATCGACAGAGTAGATTTCCCCACCCTGGCCGAGCAGTTCGGCCAGGGCCAGGGTAAATGCGCCCG
>JAGRCC010001138.1 GCA_020433785.1 Anaerolineae bacterium | reverse complement strand
CATCTCAATGTGCGGTTGGTGCAGCGCCATACCTTGCCCAGTCCTAATTTGAGTGAGGTGCTGGCCCAATCACAGGATGGTCAGCGGCCCCGCATGCGCCTGGAAAAGGATGTTTGGACCGGCAACGGACCGGTTGATATATTAGAGATTGACGGCGACATTAGCCCGGACAAAGCCAGAGCTTTAGAAGAACTATTGTGGCAACAGTTGGCGCTGTCCGGCCATTTCCACCCTGAAAACGTAGGCCGTTATCGAGAGAGCGGGACCGAGTATCACTCCCCCCCGTTGGCTCTAACTCAACTGCTCGTGGCCTACTATCTATCGACGGTGCGCGCCTACCGGTCGATCACCTCCATTTAAAAACCACTCACAGCAAACTTGATTGCCCACAAATAAGACCTTCCCTTCATAATATCTTCGCTCATGCCAGGCTTTATTGCCAATAGTGAAGGCTTAATAGCCCAAGTAGATGGCTACCCTCTCTTTTGTCCAGAATGTATGACAAATCTGTCTTAATCGTACGACAGACAAAGCCTGGCAAATTTGTTATGATAAAACTCTCCAATGAGAAAATGGATGTTGTTTATCAGAGAATAGGTATTTTCACCTAACCGTGGCCTAGAGGTAACCGGCCAAATTGCTGAATTAATTCGGTGGCAATATTGTATAATCTTTAGTATACAAATTAATACTATTGAGTTAGAGGATGGAACGATTTACCTTTTTCTCTTCAATCAAGTTAGTGACTCCCGCGCGATGAAAGAGGTATGATTAAAGAGGTATAATGTGAATAGTATCCAAGGTAAGGATGTATTAGTCGTTGACGACAGCCTCAATCTACTTGAGGTAATTAAGATAGCTTTGTCTCATGCGGGAGCCAATGTGGTTACAGCCGCCAGCGGACACGACGCATTACGCTATTTTTTTGCTCGTTGGCCCGATTTAGTTATTCTCGATTTAATGATGCCGGGCATCGATGGGTGGGAAGTGTGCCAGCGGATCCGGCAAGTTTCTGATGTCCCTCTTATTATGCTGTCCGCCTTGGGTCAGGATAAAGCGATCGTTCAGGGCTTAGAGTATGGCGCCGATGAATATATCGCCAAACCCGTCAGCATGAACGTTTTGCTCTCTAGAGTGCAAGCTGTTATGCGGCGGGCTTACTTTTATGAAAATCAGGAAAAACCAACCACTTACGGCGATAGTTATTTGACCATCGATCTGGAGACGGGGAAAGTGATGATTGAGGGCCAGCCGATAAAGTTGAGTGCCATCGAACGGCGGTTGTTAACCTACCTCTACCAACACGCCGGTCAGATTGTCCCATTTGAACAGATTTTAAAGAACGTTTGGGGCAAAGGTTGCGAAAGCAATCCTGAATACGTTCACGTTTACATTTCCAACCTGCGTAAAAAAATAGAGCCGGACTCGCGCCGCCCCATATACTTAATGACCGAACATGGGGTGGGCTATCGATTTGAAAAACAGAACCGCTGATTGCCGGAGCGGGTTTAGAATAAGTGGAACATCATAGTTGTCATTAAGTTAATTGAGAATAGAGAGCTATGGTCAACTCGACTTGAGCACCAACAAGCCCATCATCTAGCTTTACACCAACCGCAAGGAAGAGCATCCCCATAGACTTCAACGCCAACAGTTACGTTGGCGTTTTTTCTGGCATTTTGCCACCATTATGATCTTTATCGAGCTTGATCCCCCCTCGGCATCGAAATGCCGGACCGTCGAACAGAGGGGTAAGCGCGCAGAAAGGTTCGATCACACCTGTGATCGTATGTGTCTGAGCTTAGAAAGTTTCGACCATGCGTGTGATCGTTAGGTGTGGCACCGCCAGCCCGGATGTGAGCTACAATTTGTCGAAAGGGAAAGTTATTGATGTGTTTAATAAGGTACATCGCGCTTCAGGGAGCCGCACCTTCGCTCCAGCACTGGCTGCTCGGCATGGGCGCTTGTCTGCTGGCGGTCAGCTTATGGGACTCTCATTTAATGAGAATAAAAAGACCTCTCAATCTGACGCCTCGAAACCAAGGCTGTCGAGAAAGGAGGTCTTGGGTTTTGCTCGGAATCACGACACTAATTCTACAATCAACTAAGCAAACTTCATAACTAACTGATGAGTTTGACATCAGGATGAATAGACAGGGTTTACAGGATTTCCAGGCTAAATCAAGTAAAAATCATATAAATCCTGTTAATTCTGTCTAAATCAACGTAAC
>JAGRCC010000144.1 GCA_020433785.1 Anaerolineae bacterium | reverse complement strand
TGTTTGCCACCCAGGCCAAACATCGCGAGGCGTATGTTAGTTACCTGCTGAGCCGCTTAGACAGCACCGCTTTTGTGGAGGAAGCCCTACATGCCCGCGCTAAGCTCGTTTGATTACGCTATTGTCCGCGTTGTACCCAATGTTGAACGCGGCGAGTTTCTCAACGCCGGTGTGATTCTCTTTTGCCGCACTCGCCGCTATCTGGGCGCCCGGATCGAACTGAATCGCCACCGCCTGGCTGCCCTGGCCCCCCACTTCGATATCGACCAGACCGAAACGCACCTGGGTCTCATTCCACGCATCGCCGAGGGCGGTGAGGGGCCGATCGGCCAGCTTGACCAGGCCGGTCGCTTCCATTGGCTGGTGATGCCGCGCAGTACCAGCATCCAGGTCTCAGAAGTGCACACCGGCTTATGCAGTGACCCGGAATCGGCGCTGGAGCATTTGATGGATTTGATGGTCAGGGTCAAAGACAGTTGAGGAACTGGGGGGAAACTCCTGGCTTGGTATCTACGGCCATGATGAGGAGATGAGGCGATAAGGTGATTAGATGGGCCAAATCACCTTATCGCCTTATTTCTTCATCGCTAATCGTCAATCGATCGGGTGACTGACGGTTACGCTTCACTTACAAATGATGCAATACCTGCCGGGCAACCTGGTCGGCGATGTGGAGCGCGCCTTCCATATAGCCGCCACCCAAGGGCGAGACTTCAGTGCCGGCCCAGTGCAGCCGGCCGGCCAGTTGAGGCTTGAGTAAGAGGGGATGGCCATAGCGCGGATTTTCCTCCTCCGGCAGCAGCCCTTGTCCGGTGGGCGTCGTCAACGGGTCGTGGGCCCAATTGTAATCGGTGTAATAGATCGGTTGGCTAGCCTCAGGGCCAAACATACGCACAGCTTGAGCGATAATGGCCTCGCGACGCTGGGCGGTCGATAGCCATCGCCCTGGACTGTCATTACCAATCCAGCCAAACAGCGCACCGACCGTTTGATCGGCGGGCGTGGCGTCGTGAAACTGTTGAACGGGGCCAGGATGGCTAACCCCCAAGCCGGACAAGCCCGCCGCCCGCCAAAAGGGCGTTGGATACACGAGCATGGCCTTCATCGCCTGGCCCATCCAGGTTTGGGTGTGGCGCATCTCGTCGATGACGGCCGGCGGCAAGGCCGGGGCAAAAGTCAAGGTGTTGGCTGCCAGACGAGGCGGGAGAGCCACGATGGCGTGCTGGGCCAGATACTTCAGCGGCGATTGCTTAGTTTCCGCCAAAATTTCCAGACAACCATCAACCAGACTAATCCGGTGAACCCGTGTCTCCAGGCTAAGGCATCCGGCCGGAAGCTGTTCAAGCAGGCGGCGGCTTAACGCGGCCGTGCCGCCCACAAAACGGTAGGCCGGCGGCTGGTGCCATTCGGGCGTAAAGCGCTGCGATGGAAATTCGGGGCCGCGGTCAAATACGGCGTCGCCCGTCTCAGGCTGGACAAACATGCCGATATCCAAAGCGCGAGCTAACTGTTGCACCTGGTTATGCTCCGCCCAAATCCAAGACGGCCCCAGATCAAACGTTCCACGGCCGTCATCGGTCGTAACGGTCAAAATTCGCCCACCGACGCGCGATCGGGCTTCTAAAAGCTTGACGTCGATCCCGTGTCGGGTCAAAATTTGCGCGGCACGCAGGCCGCTCAACCCGGCCCCAACAATAACTACTTCAGCTTGTGTTTCATACTTGTTCATATGGTCGTACCCCGGTCGAACCGGAATTCCCCAGATACCTCTTATTTTTCACAAAATGGCGCAGAAAACAAAAATGACCTCCTCATATTGAATCAATCCCAACTGGACCCATTCTCATTATCAAGATAAATGGGTCCAGTTTTCGCAATTTTAGAGATAATGCGATCGGGGTAAGGAAACTGGACCTATCTTAGGTCACAACTGACATAGGGTTGTCACAGGGTGAGTGTAAAATGAAGCTAACAATTCAACAACTTCAGCAAGGAGAAACCTTATGGAAGAAGGCTTTCAATTAAGAGAGGTGTTCAATTCGACCGTGGTCGAAACGCTGGCTCGGGATATTGGCCGAACCTGGCCGGAGTTTGACGCGGCTGGTTTTGCCACTGACATCAACCGCCAATTAGACGCGCTCAGTTTTGGCGATCGCAACGCCCTCATTCGCGACAAGCTGGCCGAGTATCTGCCGCCCGATTTTCCCACCGCCGCCCGCATTCTGATTAACTCACTGGGGCCGGAGCTAACCGAACCGGAGTTGAGCGGCTTTGACGGCTTCGTCATTATGTCCCAATGCGATTTTGTGGCGATATACGGCCTGGACCATTACGATATTTCGATGACAGCCCTGTATGAGATGACCAAACGCTTCACCGCCGAGGGCGCGATTAGATCTTTCCTTCAGAAATACCCCGCTGAAACTCTGGCCCGGCTCGAGATGTGGTCCCACGACGAAAACCCTTTCGTGCGGCGGCTGGTCTCCGAAGGCACCCGCCCCCGCCTGCCGCTCGCGCCGCGCCTGCCCCAATTCATCGCCGATCCCACGCCGGTGCTAAAACTGCTCGACCATCTCAAAACCGATCCGATCTTAATGGTCCGCCGCTCCGTGGCCAACAACTTGAACGATATTGCCAAGGACAACCCTGATCAGGTAGTCGAGACGCTGCGGCGGTGGCAGTCCATCCCCGACGAAGGCACACAGTGGCTCATCCGCCACGCCTCGCGGACGCTGATCAAGCAAGGCCATCCCGGCGCGCTGGCACTGCTGGGTTATCCGGTCGAAGCTAACCTTCGCCTGGAAAATCTCGTTGTGGAGCGCACATCAATCAACGAAGGAGAGGATTTGGTCTTCCGCTTCACCATCCACTCCGAGAGTGACCAGCCGCAAAACCTGATGATCGATTACGTCATCCATTTTATGAAAGCCAACGGTAAGCCGGCCCCCAAGGTGTTCAAACTGACCAAGAAGACGGTAAAAAACGGCGAAGTGCTCCATCTGTCCAAAAAGCACTCCTTCCGGCGGATCAATACCCGCAAGCATTATCCGGGCCGGCACCGGTTGGGCATTCAGATTAACGGCCAGGTGCTGGCGGAGGTGGATTTTGAACTACAGCGTAAGAATGATTGAAACCGCTTTGACCCTTGATGAATGGTAGAAATCGTTCGGCGGCGGTAGGAACCGTTTGGCGGGTGGTACGGGCCGTTCGGCGGCGGTACGGATGGTTCGGCGGGCGGTACAGGCCGTTCGGCGGCGGTACGGACGGTTCGGCGGGCGGTACAGGCCGTTCGGCGGCGGTACGGACGGTTCGGCGGGTGGTACGGGCCGTTCGGCGGTGGTACGGATGGTTCGGCGGGTGGTACAGGCCGTTCGGCGGCGGTACGGATGGTTCGGCGGGTGGTACAGGCCGTTCGGCGGTGGTACGGATGGTTCGGCGGGTGGTCGGAATGGTGGCACTTTTGGAATTCAGGGGGCGACAAGCTTGTAAAACGGAATCCCGTTTTACGGTTTACGGGGTCAACCCTACGAAAAGCTGTTGAGCCAGTCCCCTATCTTTATCCGTGTTTTTCTGCTCATGTGCGGTTCTTCATGCTTAACCTCAAAATAGCGATCACCCGGCGGCGCAGCCCTAACCGCCATACCGGAAACAATCCACCACGTGATCATTAACCATCCCCGTCGCCTGCATAAACGCATAGCAGATGGTCGGGCCGACAAAGTTGAAGCCGCGTTTGCGGAGGTCTTTGCTCATAGCAGTCGACTCGGGGGTCTGAGCCGGGATGTCAGCCAGAGAAGCCCTGGCGTTTTGGATCGGCTGGCCGCCGACAAACTGCCAGATGTAGGTATCGAATGAGCCGAACGCTTCTTGAACGGCCAGAAAGGCTTTGGCGTTTTGCACGGTGGCTTCGATTTTACGTCGATTGCGGACGATGCCGGGGTTGGCGAGCAGTGCTTCGATTTTGGCGGCGTCGTAGCCGGCCACGGTTGCGACATCAAAGTGATCGAAGGCCAGCCGGTAATTTTCGCGCTTGCGGAGAATAGTGATCCAACTCAGGCCGGCTTGCGCGCCTTCCAGAATTAGCATCTCAAAGAGATGTTGGTCATCGTGTACTGGCACACCCCACTCTTCATCGTGATAGGCAATGTACAGCGGGTCGTCGCCGACCCAGGCGCAGCGTGTTTTCATGAGAAAAATACGACTCCTAAAGCAATCATTGATACTAAGATCGAGATGCCCAACGTAATGACGATAATCGGCCAAGGTCCCCAGGCGAGCATGGATTTGGGCGTCGATTTGGCAGCCGTCGTCACCCGGTCTGCTTTGAACGAAACGTAATTCGTCGAGGTCTCCGGCGGGGCGTCATCGTAAAGCCACTGCTCGACATCCGGTTCCGGCTGCCTTACGGCTTGGGGATCGCCCCAGGCCAGCCGGACCATTTCGGGCGTCATGCCCGGTTCCACCTGACGCTCGATCAGTTGGCGGCAGAGCGCTTCGCCCCAGTTGTCGCGCTGCTGCCAGATGTGGTCGACCCGCTCGGCGCTTTCGGTATCGCGGCGTGGACGCGCCATCCACCACATCACGGCCAAAAATGAGCCAACGCTGATCGGCGTCAGCACAATCATAAAAATCCAGAAAACGATTTCACCTTGCTGCATACGGACTTAAGTTCCCAAAAAGAAGTTGAATGGGTAGTTAGTGGGTTAGTTGGTTGGTTGGTTTGATGAGTGGATGGATCACAACGACCCATCAAACCAACTAACTGTCTACTATCCAACTATCCCCCCATCCAACCAGCTATTTTAATCCTGTTTTCGGGAAAGCGACAGTTTTGCGTAGGCTTTGCAGCAAGGTTCCATATAATAGAAGTCAAGTAAGATAGGCCGATAGGAGCTATAATAAACACAGTTACATATTAGATGTAACCTCTTCTCCTCCTTTTGGAAAAGCCGGGATTGGTCACCCCGGTTTTTTCAATTTTAAATCATGTGTACTTTCGTCCACCAATCGCCCTTAAATAGAGCCAACTTCAAACCGCTTGCAGCGCGTTGTCTCTAACCAACAGCGTTTTCATCGCTTCGGCCAGATGCACAATACCGATTTCGATTTTGGCCTCATCGCAGTTCGAGAAGTTGAGCCGCAACGTATTATCACCACCGTCACGGACATAAAACGGCCGGCCGGGAACAAAGACCACCTTCAAACGGGCTGCCGCTTCAAACAAGGCCAGCGACGACATTCCCTCCGGCAGCGTCACCCAGACAAACATCCCCCCTTCCGGCTGAATAAAGGTAACTTCCTCCGGGAAATGCTCAGCCATCATCGCCACCATCAGATCACATTGCTTTTTGTAAGCCGCTTGAATGACGGCCAGGTGCGCGTCGAGATCATTATCCTGCAAATATTGAGCCACGATACACTGGGCCAAATAGTTGGAGTGCAAATCGGTGGCCTGTTTGGCAATGATAAATTTGTCGATAAATTCCGGCTTGGCGCAAATCCAGCCCAATCTCACGCCGGGCGCGACCACCTTGGAAAACGACCCCAGCAGAATCGTCTGATCGCCCAAATAGTTTCTCATCGAAGGCAGTTCACGGCCGGCAAAGCGCAGTTCACCGTAAGGGTTATCTTCAATGAAAATGGTGTCGCGCTGGGCCAGCAGGTCGGCAGCGGCGCGGCGTACTGATTCGCTGTAGGTTACCCCCGACGGATTTTGAAAATTCGGCACCGCGTAAAACAGTTTGGGATGATGCTGATGCAGGGTGGTCGCGAGACTATCAAGATCGATGCCGTCATCCAACAGCGGCACCGGCAAGAATTCCGGCTCATACATGGCAAAGGCCTGGATCGCGCCCAGGTAGCCGGGCCGCTCGATGATCATTGCGTCGCCCTGGTTCAAAAACACCTTACCAATGAGATCAAGCCCCTGCTGCGAGCCGTTGGTGATGAGAATTTCATCGGCTGACACCGGCACGCCTTTGGCTGCGTAGCGGGCCGCGATAAATTCTCGCAGCGGCGCATGGCCCTCGGTGGTGCTGTATTGCAGCATCTGCCGGCCTTGATCGGCCAGCGCCTTAGCCGTGGCTGCGGCCAACTCTTCGACCGGGAAAAATTGGGGATTGGGCAAACCACCGGCAAACGAGATGACTGCCGGATCTTGAGTTACTTTCAATATCTCTCGAATGAACGATTTTTGTGTATTTTGCATTCGATTAGCAAATAGATTAGCCACTGGTTTACCTCCGCCGATAAATAGCCTTTAGTATAGCCCACCTGGGGCTGATTGAACAGAACCAATAGCCCATCATTTGATCAGGCCAATCGACGGCTCCGCCGACCCTATCTCCATCCAGCCATAGTTGGCTTACTGCTGCCAAAATTCGCTTAGGATATCATGGCTAAATTACGCGACATGGCGTACTCCAAAATAACCGTCTTTAAGCCTATCCCCAATCAGCAGAGAAGCGGATCACAAAGATGCACGAATTTGCTATACTATTTACATATCAATCGAGAGCGAGGTATTGAACAATGACCCGATTAAAATCAATTCTAACCAACAGCTTGCTAACACTCACCCTTTGTCTTACAATTGTAGCTATGGCCGTGGTGCTAAGCGACATGCAGCCGGTTCAAGCGGATGAATCCAGTGAAGTGGCTGTTGTGACTGTAGCTAACAATAATGAATATCTACCTTTAACTGATGCACCACTTCAACGCGATATTTCCAGCCAGCGCTTCGCGCCCCTGATTGGCGCGCCATAGATTAATCTTAACACTTTAGATCGCAAACGGCCAACTAAGTAAGTTGGCCGTTTTTGTTTTGGAGCAACCCCATGGCATTACCGATCTGGCCTTACCAAACCATTGGCGACTCATACCGACCCGCTATTATCTTCTTGCATGGGTTTATGGGGGCTGGCACTGATTGGTTATCCACAGCGAAAAATCTTGCCGATTACTTCTACTGCATCCTGCCTGACCTGCCAGGACACGGTTGGAACACGGGGTTTCCCTTGAACCATCCCCTTGATTTTGAGACGGTGGCCGACGGGCTGCGACAGCTTATCGACCGGCTTGGTCTTACCCAGACCCATCTGGTGGGCTACTCGCTGGGGGGACGAATTGCGCTCTATACAGCCATCTGTTATCCCCAACTCATCTCCACCCTCGTTATTGAGAGCGCTAATCCCGGCCTTGAAGATGAATCGGCGCGCCGGTCACGTGCCGGGCTAGATGATCAACGGGCCGAGCAAATTGTAGCCCAAGGTCTCGATGCATTCGTCGAGCAGTGGTATCAGCTCGACCTATTTCGTTCGCTGCAAACCCGGCCTGAACTGCTTGACTCGATCAAAGTCCGTCGCAAAAAAAATGATCCGCACTGGACGGCCAAAATCATTCGGGAACTTAGCCCGGGTCGCCAGCCGCCGCTGTGGGATCGCTTGGATAGCCTGCCCATGCCTACGCTGCTGCTGGCCGGTGCGCTCGATCCGGCGTACACGGCAATCGTTACCCAAATGGGGCAGAAAATTCGCCAGGCAACGATTGAAATCGTGCCCGACGCCGGGCATAATATTCATTTAGAACAGCCGGAAACCTTGAGCCAGGTCTTGAGAGAATTTCTTCAAAAAAAATGATACTTCATGGGGCTACCTGAAGCAGCTTCTACCCCTTGAATTATTTTCAACAGGACTTATTACGCAGAGCGTAGAACAATTTGCTGACTGGTTCCAAAATTAGGGCAGAACTTGTAACGCAAATTGGCCATTCACGCTACAAAATCGGACATTTACGTAAGTTCTGTTCAAAAGATTGGCCAGGTCATATTTTATGCTCACAGCCCTAACCCATCGACCTTCTCCCGCCTTGAGTCAGTGCGAACTCACCTTTCTAGCGGCCCAAACCATCGATATCGACCAAGCCAACCGCCAGCACACCGCTTACTGCAACCTGCTGCGGGAATGCGGAGCCGAAGTTATCACGCTGGACAAAAACTTCGATTTACCTGACAGCGTCTTTATCGAAGATACGGCCCTGGTATTAGATGAAATCGCCATAATCACTTCGATGGGCGCGGCCTCGCGCCGGCCCGAAACGGGCGCCATCGAAACCGAACTGGCCCGCTATAGGCCGATCACTCGTCTCTGCCTACCGGCCCAAGTTGAAGGCGGGGACATCCTGCGCATCGGCCAAACGTTGTATGTAGGGCTATCGACGCGAACCAATGCCGCCGGGGTGAAGGCTCTGGCCGAGATTGTGGCGCCGTATGGCTATGAGGTCATCGGCGTCGGTGTCACCGGCTGTTTACATCTCAAAACCGGCTGCACCGCCCTGGACGACCGGACGATTTTGCTCAACCCCAATTGGATCGATCCCGCCCCTTTTGCCGGCTTTGAGCAAATTCCCGTCTCGGAGGCCGAACCGTTCGCGGCCAATATCTTGCGCATTGACCAGACGATCTGTATACACGCCGGTTTCACCCAAACCCAGATGCTTGTCGAGCAGCGGGGTTTTCAGCTTGAAGTCGTCGATATCTCTGAATTCTTAAAAGCAGAGGCCGGGCTGACCTGTATGAGTTTAATCTTCAACAGCTAACGCCACCAAGTGACAGTCACTTTTGAAGTGACTGTCACTTGGTGGCTAAATAAGGAGTAAATGGTGTCCGTAACCAAACAAACCCTGGTTCAATCTCTACCCGAAGACCTTATTGTGGAATTGACCAGCCGGTTGGTCGCTATTCCCACGCCGAACCCACCGGGCCAGGAAAAAACCTGTGCTGACTTTATCGTCGACAACTTGCAACAGTGGGGCGTCGAGGTGGAACAGGTGCTCGATCCCGATCCGAATCGACCTCAGGTGGTGGCCTGGCAGCGCGGCTCCGGCGGCGGGCCAACGGTGATCATCAACGCGCACATGGATACCGTCGGCGAAGGGCGGCGGGAGGATTGGCGCTTCCCGCCTTTTCAGGTTACGCGACAAGGCAGCCGGTTGTACGGACGGGGCGCTTGCGATATGAAAGGTTCCCTGGCGATCAACATGGCGATTATGAAAACCCTACGGGAAGCGAATATTACCGTTCCAGGCACCCTCATGTTTCAAGCCGTTATGGGTGAGGAGATGGACGAACCGGGCACGCGCACCCTGCTTCAAAAAGGTTATACCGGCGACTACGCTATCGTCCTGGAGCCGACCGATCTCCGGATTGGTCCGGCCAGCCGGGGCGTGGGCTGGTACAAAATCACGTTGACCGGCCCCGCCGTCCACTGCGGGCTGGCTGCCCCCGACGCGCCGGATGTGATGGCCCACTTTGCCACGATAGCCGCCGCCTTGACCCAGTACCACCGGCGCATCTCGACCCAAACCCATCCCCTATCACCCAGCCCAAGCTGCCGCATCACCGACGTTCAGGCCGGCGAAGCCCATAATAGCACGGTGGGCCGCTGCGAATTCATCATCGACCGGCGCATGCTGCCGGGTGAAACGCCTGAGCAGGTTGCCGCTGAACTGCAAGAAATTTTGGCGCCGCACAGCCACCCCGACATCGAGACCCACCTGGCCTTCATCGAGTGGAACGAACCAGTTGAAACGCCGCTCGATTCGCCGCTAATCGACGCCTTAAAGCATAATATTAAAACCATCGGTAGCCGCGAGCCGGAAATTTGGGGACCGCCCTACGGCAGCGATGTTCGCAACTTCATCTATGATGCCGGTATCCCGACCGTCAATTTTGGTGCCGGCGATTACCGCGTTTGTCACCAACCCAACGAATTCGTCGAAGTTGACGATTTGATGACCTGTGCCCGGATTGTGCTGGGGACCGTGATCGATTTGCTGCAATCATCCTCAGCGTGAGATCAGCTTTTACAACCGAGCCATTACCCGCCCGCTTTCCGGGTTACACCCTGTTTCTACGTGTTTTCTCAGCTTTGTCTCAGCTTTGTCTCAGAAAAGCATGTTAAAGTTGTCTCAACCGTCAGTTTGAAAATCAGTGCCTCTGAGTAAAAATGAGCGAATTATCTGCCTCACAATTAGGCCAATGGCGGCAAGGCTTGCAGCGCGTTCGCCCGCACCTGCGGAGTGCCGGCTTATTTGCGGCGGGTCTACTGGCGGCGTTTGGAGCGATTTTACTTTATAGTGTCATTTTCCCCCCGCCGGCGCCGCTCACCACCCACGATGTCGATGACTCGATTGCCCAAGCGTTTGCCTCGGCCACGCCGCCGCCGGCTTATTCGGCCAGCGTCTACCAGATTATTCTCCCCTCTCTCGTTTTAATTCAAGTAGAAGCCCTGGACGAAGAGGGGGAGACGAGACCGGGGTTGGGCAGCGGTGTGGTTATCGATGATCGCGGCCACATTCTGACCAGTTTGCATGTGGTTGACGACGCGACTGAGATTCAAGTCACCTTTGCCGATGGGACCGAGTCCGTCGCTCAAGTCGCTATCGAACAGCCGGAAAACGACATCGCTGTCTTATCGGCCAGTCAACTACCGGAACTTGTCGTGCCGGCCACATTGGGCAACCCCAATGCTATGCACATCGGCGACGAAGCCTTTGTCGTTGGCCATCCCCTGGGCTTGTATGGTTCGATGAGTGCGGGCGTCATCTCCGGCTTCGACCGCTCTTTCAAACCACCGGATGGAGAACAACGCTTGCACGATTTAATCCAAATCGATGCCGCCGTCAATCCCGGCAACTCCGGCGGTCCCTTGCTCAATCGGCAAGGTCACGTCATCGGCATCGTCACGGCGCTGGCTAATCCCACCGAAGAGGATGTTTTTATCGGCATCGGTTTTGCCGTACCCATTACCTTGGCCGGTCGGGCTGCCGGCGCGCCGCCGTATTAAGGGTTGGTTGGATAGTTAGTTAGTTGGTTGGTTGGTTGGTTTATGACCGACCAACTATCCTACCAGAAGACCCCAATTAACCATCCAACCATCCAACTAGCCATCTAGCCAACCATCTAACTAGCCAACTATCCAAAGGAGAGTCAATGGAACAATTCAAAAAACCCGAAGATAAGCGACCTATGGAGCGGGTTCTATACGAGGTCAAAAAGATCATTGTCGGGCAGGACAATCTCCTGGAACGGTTGGTGGTGGCGCTGCTGGCTCGTGGGCATATCCTGGTTGAGGGGGTGCCGGGCCTGGCCAAGACAATGGCTATCAAAACCCTGGCCGAAGCCATCGGCGGCGAGTTCAAACGCATCCAATTTACGCCCGATCTGGTGCCGGCCGATCTGGTTGGGACGCGCATCTATAACCAAAAAACGGGCGAATTCAACACCTCACTCGGCCCGGTGTTCACCAACCTGCTGCTGGCCGATGAGATCAACCGCGCCCCGGCCAAAGTGCAGAGCGCGCTGCTCGAAGTGATGCAGGAACGGCAGGTCACCATCGGCGTCGATACCTATCAAGTGCCTAATCCGTTCCTGGTATTGGCTACTCAGAACCCCATCGAGGCTGAAGGCACCTATGCCTTACCGGAAGCTCAGGTCGACCGCTTTATGCTCAAAGTGCTGGTCGGCTACCCCAGTACGACGGAAGAATTTGTGATTGTCGAGCGCATGACCGGCCTGCTTCAAACTGTGCAGCGGGTGCTATCCACGGACCAACTGCTGGAATTGCAGCAGCAGGCCGCCAAAGTCTACGTCGATCCGGCCCTGATCGAATACGCGGTCCGGATGGTCACCGCCACCCGGCAGCCGCAGGACGTCGGCCTGAAAGATGTGGGGGCTTATATTATGTTCGGGGCCAGCCCCCGGGCGTCGATCAATCTTATCCTGGCGGCACGGGCACTGGCCTTTTTGCGGGGACGGCCCTACGCGCTGCCGCCGGACGTGCGAGACATCGCGCTCGATGTGATGCGCCATCGCCTGGTGCTGTCGTACGAAGCGCTTTCGGACAATGTCAGCAGCGATGAGGTGTTGAATAGAATTCTTGACCGGATTTCGATGCCGGAGGTGCCACTACATGAGCACGGGAACACCCGCTTCAACACCTGAGCGCATTCTGCTCCGGCTTGATTGGGAAGTCATTCGCCGGTTGGATGGGCTGCTGCAAGGGGATTATCGCAGCCTGTTTTACGGCTACGGTGTCGATTTTGCCGATCTACGCGAATACCAACCCGGCGATGATATTCGCTACATCGATTGGAATGTCACCGCCCGCATGGATAGTCCCTATGTGCGCCAGTATGCCGAAGATCGCGAAATCACCGCCTGGTTTCTCCTTGATCTGAGTCCCTCGATGGACTTTGGCACCGTGTCTTCCCAAAATTTGAAGCGAACGGTGCTGATCGATTTCGTCACCATTCTGGCCCGGCTGCTCACCCGCCACGGCAACCGCGTCGGCGCGATTTTCTACGGCCGCCGCATCGAGCGCACCATTCCGCCACGCGGCGGGCGTATGCAGGTGCTGCGCATCATCAATGATCTGCTCAAGCAGCCCCATTTGGCCCAAACCCCGGTCACCGATCTTAGTTCGCTGCTGCACGGCGGGCTGCACACGGTTAAAAAACGCTCGTTAATTTTCGTCGTCTCAGATTTTATCAGCGCGCCGGGCTGGGAGCGGCCCCTAAATTTACTCAGCCGGCGGCACGATGTCCTGGCTATTCGCCTGTGGGATCCGCGTGAAGTGGAACTGCCGGATGTCGGCCCGATTATCATCGAAGATGCCGAAACCGGCGAGCAGCTTTATGTCGATACCCGCGACCGGCGGTTTCGCCAGCGATTCCAAGAAGCCGCCCAACGACGCGAAACCGCATTAACCGAGACCTTCAAACGGGCCGGAGTCGATGCCTTGTCGCTTTCAACTGAGGAGAATTTAGTGCGCGCCATCGTCCGCTTTGCCACAATGCGGCAGCGGCGCAGGAATAAGTAATTCATGTCGTTCATTTGGCCGACAATGCTCATATCGCTGTTATTGATACCGCTTTTCGTGGTCCTGTATCTCCGCCTGCAACGGCGGCGGCAACAGATGGCGGCTCGTTACGGCGGTTTTGGGCTAATGCAAGCGGCCGGGCAGGCGCTCGGCTGGCGGCGGCACCTGCCGCCGGCGCTGTTTTTAAGCGGCTTGACGCTGCTGCTGCTGGCGGTAGCCCGCCCGGAGACCGTGGTCAGCCTGCCCCGCATCGAAGGGACGGTCATCCTGGCCTTTGATGTATCCGGCAGCATGGCCGCCGATGATTTGAAGCCCAACCGTATGGAGGCGGCTAAAACGGCTGCGCGAGCGTTTATCGAACACCAACCGCTCACGGTCCAGATCGGAGTGGTCGCATTTAGCGATGGCGGCTTCATGGTCCAAACCCCCACCAACGACCAAGATGCTATCCTGACTACTATCGAACGGCTGGCTCCGGAGCGGGGAACCTCGCTAGGTCAGGGTATTTTCGCGTCGCTCAATACGATTGCGGCGGATGCCGAACAAGCCCTGCCGTTTGACCCCGAGGCGACGACGGAGGCCGCCGCTACCCCAACCCCCCTGCCGCCAGGCACCTTCACCCCGGCAGTTATCGTCCTGCTCACCGACGGCGAGAATCTGGACGAACCTGATCCGCTCGAAGCCGCCCAAGCCGCCGCCGATCGAGGGGTGCGTATCCACACCATCGGCATCGGCAGCGCGGCCGGCACAACGCTGGAGGTCGAAGGGTTCAGCGTGTTCACCCAGCTTAATGAGACCCTGCTCCAACAAATCGCTAAGATCACGGATGGAACCTACTACAACGCCGAAAATGAGGAGGATCTGCAAGCGATTTATGAAAACCTCGATCCCCAGTTGGTGATTAAACCGGAAAAGATGGAAGTAACCTCTGTTTTTGCGGGGGCCAGTATGCTGGTTCTGCTGATTGGCGGGGCATTTGCGCTGCTGTGGTTCGGTCGAGTGCCGTAGTCAGGAGGGCTGGGAGATCGATATGAATTTACTTTGGCCCGGATTCCTATTGCTGCTCGGATTGATTCCGCTGATCATCGCCAGCTATATTTGGATTCTGCGGCGACGGCGTCGCTTTGCCGTGCGCTACTCCAGCTTGGCCTTGGTTCGAGAAGCGCTGCCGCGCTCATCGTCCTGGCGGCGCCATTTGCCGTTTGCGCTCTTTTTGCTGGCTTTGGTCGCGTTGATTGTGGCACTGGCCCGGCCGATGGCCAGTGTCAGCGTCCCGGCCGGACGAGCGAATATTATTCTGGCGCTGGATGTCTCGCGGAGTATGTGTTCGACCGATATTCCCCCCAATCGGCTGGAGGCAGCTCAGGATGCGGCTTTGTCATTTATTCAAGGACAGTCCCCGAACACCCAAATCGGCATTGTCGCCTTTGCCGGATTTGCGGAGTTAATTACGCCGCCAACCACTGATCAAGAAGTGCTGTACAACGCCATCGAAAGTTTGACCACTGCCCGTTGGACGGCGATCGGCAGCGCCATTTTGACGTCGCTGGACGCCATTGCCGAAATTAATCCCAACGTTGTCCCGTCGACCGGGCTAAGCGCGGAAATCGAGCTAACGCCGGTGCCGAGCGGCGTCTACATGTCTGACATTATTGTACTGCTCACCGACGGGGCCAGCAATCAAGGTCCGCTGCCGTTGGAAGCGGCTCAGCAGGCCGTTGATCGGGGTATCCGCGTTTACCCCATCGGCTTTGGCACAGCTTCCGGCTCGATCATGGATTGCAGTTCATTTGGCGGCGGCCCCTCATTTGGCGGTGGGTTTGGCGGTGGTGGTGGATTCCGGCGGGGAATCGATGAAGAGACGCTGAAGGAAATTGCGGATATGACCGGGGGAAGCTATTTCTCGGCTGAAAGCGCCGGCGAGTTGCAAGATATTTTCCAAGAACTACCGACCTACTTAATTACCAAACGCGAACTTAGGGAAATCAGTGTGGCGTTTACAGTTATCGGCGCGCTACTGACGGCGATGGCCATCGGCCTGTCGCTGCTCTGGCATCCCCTGCCGTGAGATAGGGCCGTTGGTCGTTGAACCTCGCCACTATCAACATTCAATTTCTGAACTGTACGATTTCTAAAGTGATATGGTAGAATAGTTAGACAATTACCAACAATTTGGCGGCTATACTGGCTGCTCTCCAAGAAGGACTGGCTTCCCCGGAGTATAAAACCTTTGTTACAAACTTAACCCATATCCAGATTATCCTTTTCATCAACTCCATACCATTTCAGAAAGGACTTCTTCTTCATGGACACTCCCTCAGAAACACTTCTCAATGCACTTGAAAACGAACGACGCTATGTGGCCAAAGAACTGCATGATGGCGTGGCGCAGACGACTTTGCAGCTCGGTTTGCAGGCCGGAATTTGTGGTAAGCTGCTGGAACGAGGCAGTTTTGAACGGCTGGCGGCTGAGCTAAACCAACTGGAGGAGCGCATTCAGTTAGCGTCCCGACAGATTCGCGAAGTCATCAGCGATATGCGCCCGCCGGCGGTCGAAGAAACCGCCGGACTGGAAGTGTACATCGACGCTCTGATAGAGGACCATATTCATCGCGGCGGACCACCGGTAAACTTTCAGTTCGATTGGGGGGAAACGGAGGCGAACCTCTCTCAAGCCGCGAAATTAACCCTAACCCGGGTTGTTCAAGAAGCACTGCTCAACATCCGCAAACATGCCAGGGCCGGGCAGGTGTGGGTCAATTTTTCAATCGATCCGCATTACGCTTGTGTTACGGTCACCGATGACGGCCAAGGGGTTGATCTTGCCCAGCAAAAACACGGGAGTGGATTGGAAAATATGAAGGTGCGGCTGGAAGCGCTGGGAGGATCGCTTAGTGGTGTTCGGCCCCCGGCAGGAACGGGAACCCAATTAATCGTCCGGCTGCCAAAATAACGTCAAATAGCTGTAAGCCAGTCATCAGTCGCCGATTGTTAGGGAGTTTTACCCTTACTGCTAGGCCGTAAGATCGATTATTCGTTTTGAGCTAAGCCCAAATAAACAAAAAAAATCGACTACGACCAATTAGGCCGTAGTCGATAGATTTCAAAATAAATCTGATAAGTCCTGCTTGCTTAGCGTTAAATCCTAACCCACAGGTAAATTTTGTGGCCTTCTTCAACTTCTTCCCAACGGATGGCCACAATATCAAGCTCGCCCCGCACCCCATCGTCGGTGGGAAAATCTAGCCGGGCCGACCGGCCTTCTTGCCAGGCGTCCTGGCAACGTTTTACCAACTGCGGGCCGTTGAAGGTACGCATTTCACACAGCGCTATTTCGCTGCCCTCCATACCTTCGAAAACGCCAATTGACCACTCGCTGGAGACATCTCTAAATTCGGGCGGTGGTCCCTCTACGATAGTAATGTAAGCCGGTTTTTGATTTTCAATCATTTCGTTTTTCACCTTGGTTTTGAAGTTTACATTTACGAAACTTATTGGCATATGATATTGTACACAAAACCCTCATTGTTGCCAACTAAAGTGTCGATGTTACTCATCGGTGATGGTAAGAAATGACGGAGTCTGATAGTCATTGATCATACAGGAGAAAAGCCTTTTTTTTAACCTATTAAGGTTATGGTATACTATAGAGGCTCTCCACGTTTGGCAATCAATTATCTCAAAATCAGAAAGGTGTAACAATGGGAAGTTACGATACAATTGTGATCGGCGGCGGTCCGGGGGGATACGTTGCCGCCATTAAAGCGAGTCAACTCGGCCAGAAAACGGCTGTTGTCGAAAAAGTACATTTGGGTGGCATCTGTCTGAACTGGGGCTGTATTCCAACGAAGTCGCTCATTCGCAATGCCGAAATTGCTCACACCCTCAAGCACGAGGGGAAAACATTTGGGTTCAGCTTCGACAATTTAAAATTTGATTACAGCGTTGCCCAAAAGCGCAGCCGCCAGGTCAGCGCCCGGCTGGTCAAGGGCATCGGCTTTTTAATGAAGAAGAATAAAATTGACGTTATAGAGGGAACGGCTAAGTTAAAAAGCGCCACTGAAGTCCAAGTGGGTGACGACGTTCATACCGCCAAGACTATTATTATCGCTACAGGGGCACGAGCGCGGTTGATCCCTGGGTTGGAGATCAACGGCAAAACGCTGCTGACCTATCACCAGGCGCTGGAACAAACCGAAGTCCCTAAATCAATCGTGGTCATCGGGGCCGGGGCGATTGGGATGGAATTTTCTTATGTCTTCAGTTCGTACGGCGCTGAAGTGACGGTGGTGGAACTCTTACCGCGCGTCTTGCCGTTAGAAGACGAAGAGGTCAGTGCGGAAATGGAAAAACAGTTCAACCGGGCCAAAATAAAAACGCTGACCAACACCAAAGTTGAAAAAATCGACGACCACGGCGACAGTGTAACAGTGACGGTTAGCAAAGATGGTAACCAAAGCGAGATTAAGGCGCAGATGGCGCTAATCTCGATTGGGGTTAGACCAAATACTGAAGATTTAGGCTTAGATGCAGTCGGGGTGAAACTGGATCAGCGCGGATTTATTGAAATCGGCGACAAGATGGAAACGAACGTGCCGGGGATTTATGCCATCGGTGATGTGACCGGCAAGCTGGCCCTGGCTCATGTCGCCAGTGCGCAGGGCATTATCGCCGCCGAGGCTATTGTCGGGCACGAAACGCGACCGCTCAAATACCCCAACATGCCGCGCTGTACCTACACCCACCCGGAAGTGGCGTCGGTGGGCCTGACTGAGGCGCAGGCGAAAGAGCAAGGCTACGCGGTCAAGACCGGTAAATTCGCCTTTCAGGTGAACGGCAAAGCGCTAGGGTTAAATGAGACGGCCGGCTTTGTCAAAATTGTGGCTGAAGAGAAGTACAACGAAGTGCTAGGTGTCCATATGATCGGGCCGGGGGTCACTGAAATGCTGGCCGGCCCAACCGGCATGATTGGCCTGGAAGCCACCCTAGACGAGTTGGCCGGTACTGTCCACCCCCACCCCACCCTCAGCGAAGTCATTATGGAGGCGGCCCACGTGGCTTTAGGCGAACCTATCCACATTTAGGCTATCTTTAGACAATTTTAAGGTCTTTAAAATAAACAGCCGGAAGATGTAGGTCATCTACATCTTCCGGCTTAAAGCGGGAATAGATGGGAGTCGAACCCACCGACGCCTGCTGCTCGCAACCGCCCACTGATTTTGAAGACCAGGGCCGCCACCGGACGACAACTACTCCCACTAAAATTTAAGCAGATTCAGATTAAATTGGCAAGTTATTGATGAATCAAACGATGACTAGCTGTTTTAGCCGATCACCATTTGCTGTTGCCATTGCTTCAGCCAATTATTTTCGGGGTGCCGCAACACTTTTTGATACGGTCTCGCCTATTCACAAGGCTGCGTTTACCGTTTTTTAATTGTTACAAAATACACCCCTACAAATTGGCAGTTTTGCGATTATGTTGTACAATAAAGAAACAATTGATAACTTCTGTACGCTAATGTAACAGAATTTTATCTTGGTCAAAACATAATAATAATAGGTGACAATCCAATTAAGCGTATTGGAAAGGAGATATAAATTGGCTGACAGTGGCTATAAAAGCATCAGTCGCATCGATGACCCCAAAAAGAAAACGCACGGTTGGTATGTGAGGGTTTACTTTAAGGGCAAAATGCATTCCAAGTTTTTTAGTGATGCTCGCTTTGGTGACAAAGATCAAGGCTTGCAAGAGGCAATTAAATATCGCAATGAGTTGGAAACCAAATTGGGTAAACCCCGCAGCGAACGAACCGTGGTGCAGGTCAGCCCTCGCAATCGCTCGGGTGTAATTGGTGTCCGGCGTCGCCGCAAAAGCTCAGGCAGAAAAGGCCGGCCCGGCGGCTATGAGGTTTACGAAGTAACCTGGAGCCCAGGACCAGGCAAAATGAAGCGAACTTCCGTCTCCATCGAAAAATATGGCGAAGAGGAAGCCTTCAGACGAGCCTGCGAGATCAGACGGCAAAAAGAAGAAGAAATCTACGGCAAACCGATGCAAGCCAACGGCGCCGAACCCCAAGAGCAAGAAGAAGCAGTGCAATCATCAGAATAGGGTCAAGCGCGGTAAGAAGCATCTCACTTCAATTGACGAATTCCAGGCAGATAGGTATAGTATCTGTAGATAGATAATTATTGTCTTAGCACTAAATGAGGTGTTATCGTGGCAAAAGCAGATCATACGGGTCCCTTCAAGGAATTTGTCTTTGAAGATTGGCTACGTGAAGGTGTAGAGGGGTTTTGCGAAGAATTAAAAGATGCTAAGAAGGAATTCAATTCTGAGAATTTCCGGAAGCATCTACGCGACGCCTCTAAAGAGCAACTTCTGGCCGTGCGAAATTTCATTGACAATGCTATCGAATTCCTCGATAAGGAAGAGACCGGCGAAAAGAAAGCGTAGGTCTCCTACGGGTCAGTAATCCGTTGTCATTCGAGAGCAAGCTGTAAAGCAACAAAAAAATAGAAATTAGAAAATGGTCTTTTCTAATTTCTATTTTTTTACCCTTTTTAATCAGCTATCCGGTTAGGAGATGAGTGCCGCCGGCAGGTGATCGAACCGATTGATATACCGGATATCGGTGCCGCCGTCCGGACGGAAATCGACGCGGGTGATGGCGGTATTGTAATGATGGTAGGCGATAGTCGGGCTGGGCAGGTGGCTGATGATGGCCTTCATCAGTGCATCCATAAAGCCGCCGTGGGTGACAATGGCGATATTCTCACGGGTCGCGGCCCGTTCGCGTAAGGCGCGATAGACCCGAATAGCTCGCCCGTGGCAGGCCGGCCAATCCTCTTTACCCCACGCCGGATTCCACCATCCCTCTTCGGTAATGGTCGGCGGGAGTCTATAGGTAGGAAATTCGGCCAAAATCTCAGAACGCGTTCTACCCGGGTAGCCGATGATCCCCTTTTCGCTGCCATGATCCAAAAATATGCCCCCATGCTCATGAATATCGAGCCACACCTCAGGCGTCAAATCTAGTGCTTGCCCAACAGCCTGAGCCGTTAGCAGCGAACGATACATCGCACTACAATACAGATGATCGATCTTGTAACCCTGGCGGCTGTCAGCCTCGGTATCTTCTTCTGACACTCCAATAACATACTCCGGGTCGATGCCATGGGCCAAGTGCTCGGCTAAAATCTGGCACTGCTGCCGGCCTAAATCCGTCAACGCGGGATCATTCACTCGATCCATTTGATTAGCCAGGGCATTATTCGTTGACTGGGCATGCCGGATAATGTACAACTTCATAATTATTAATTTACCTCTTTCATACTCAAGCCAATGCGACCACGGGCCGCATCGATACTAATCACTTTGACTTTGACCACATCGCCCACACTAACCACTTCAAATGGGCTTTTGATATATCGGTCTGCTAATTGGCTAATATGGACCAAGCCATCCTGTTTGACCCCAATGTCAACAAACGCCCCAAAATCAACCACATTGCGCACCGTTCCATTAAGAATCATGCCTGCCTTCAAGTCTCCCATTGACAGCACATCCTGCCTTAACAGCGGCGGCGGCAGTTCATCGCGGGGGTCGCGGCCCGGTTTGGCCAGCGAGTCCAAAATATCGACCAGCGTTGGCTCGCCGACGGCCAGCTTGGCCGCCAACTGGCCCAGATTGGCTTTCTGCCGCAACAGCTCGATCTGGCCGGGCAGTTCTTTTTCATCACCTTGCATGTCCAAATAGGCAAACAATCGTTCCACCACCGGATAACTTTCCGGATGGATAAAGGTATTATCCAGGGTAGTTTGACTGTCGGGAATCTTCAAAAAGCCAATCGCTTGCTGATAGGTCTTCTCCCCCAACCCTTTTACCTTTAGCAATGCTTGTCGCTGCTTGAAGGGGCCGTGCTCTTCGCGGTATTTGACAATCGCATTCGCCACGCGGCGACTAATTCCGGCTACATAACTAAGTAATGATGCGCTGGCCGTATTCACATCAACCCCCACGTGATTGACCGCGCTCTCGACCACGGCATCAAGCGTTTCAGCCAACCTTTTTTGATCGACATCGTGCTGGTATAACCCCACACCAATTGATTTGGGATCGATTTTGACCAGTTCGGCCAGCGGGTCTTGCAGCCGGCGAGCAATCGACACCGCCCCGCGCATGCTCACATCCAAATCCGGGAACTCCTGCCGGGCCAACTCGCTGGCGGAATAAACCGACGCCCCGGCTTCGTTGACCATGATGTAGGCCAGATCGCGAGCCGGGTCAATCTGCGCCTGGCCGATCACCTCAGCCGCCAGCGCCTCCGTTTCGCGACTGGCTGTGCCGTTACCGATGGCCATAATGTCCGCGCCCTGCTCGATGAGTTTGAGTAGCGTCGCTTTGGCTTCATCCCAGCGCTTCTGTGGCGGATGGGGGTAGATGGTCGTTCCCCCCAAAAATTTGCCGGTGGCATCGACCACAGCGACCTTGCAGCCGGTACGAAAGCCGGGGTCGATGCCCAGCACGGATTTACCGCGAACAGGTGGCTGGAGTAAAAGCTGGCGCAGGTTGGCCCCAAAGGTGTCGATGGCGTGGCTGTCAGAGTGATCGGTCACTTCACCGCGGAGTTCGGTTTCGATGGAGGGGGCTAACAGCCGTTTGTAACCATCGGCAATGGCCGCGCGAAGCTGCTCGGTAAAAATGGATTTAGGGTTTTTTATGGCGTATTTCTGAATCCGGGTAATAAAATCGTCGTCGGGCGAGTCGAGTTTGACCTTGAGCACACCGTCGCGCTCGCCGCGATTGAGGGCCAGCAGCCGGTGAGGCGGGATATTTTTGAGCTGCTCCCGGTAATCGTAGTACGCTTCGTAGACACCACGCTCATCCTTGGCCTTGTCGGTTAAGGTGACCACCAGTGTGGCTTCGCGCCGGGTCCGATCACGAATCGAAGATCGCACGGTGGCGTCTTCCATGACCGTTTCGGCAATGATATCGCGCGCGCCGGCCAGCGCCGCCTCCGACGTGGGTACCTCATCATTGAGAAATTGGGCGGCGATTTCTTCCAGATTGCCCCGATTCATGTCCTGGCTCAACATCTGCTCGGCCAGAGGTTCCAAACCGCGCTCGCGAGCGATGGTGGCCCGGGTGCGCCGCTTGGGTTTGTAGGGC
>JAGRCC010001137.1 GCA_020433785.1 Anaerolineae bacterium | reverse complement strand
TGGTCGGCTTGAAGATTCATGCCAAAGCAACGTTGATTGTTCGCCAGGAAAAGGGCGGCCCCCGCACTTACTGCCATATCGGCACCGGTAATTATCACTCCAAGACGGCCCGGCTCTACACCGATTTGGGCTTGGTGACCTGCGATCCGGTTATTGGGCGCGATATGGTGAACCTGTTTCACTATTTAACCGGCTACGCCCCGGAACAGCCGTACAAAAAAGTCATTGTCGCCCCGCGAGATATGCGCGCCAAGATTTACGAATACATTAACCAAGAAATTGAATTTCAGAAACAGCATGGCAACGGGCGCATCATCGCCAAAATGAATGCCTTAGACGATGTCGGCACTATCCGGGAGCTTTATCGAGCTTCCCAAGCAGGCGTGCAAATCGATTTAATTATTCGGGGCCACAGCCGTCTGAGGCCGGGGCTAGAAGGGTATAGCGACAATATCCGCATCGTCAGTATTTTAGGGCGTTTCTTAGAGCATGATCGCATCTTCTTCTTCCACAACAACAACCAACCGATTACCCTCATTGGCAGCGCCGATTGGCGTAATCGTAATCTTTCGGAGCGAGTTGAACTTTCCGTACCGGTGGAGAATTCGTCGCTGCAAGAACGGCTAATTCAACTACTCAACATTGCTCTGAACGATAATCGGCTGGCCTGGGATTTGGGGGCTGATGGCCAGTATCGCTTACGACAGGCTGCCGATGACCAGACGGAGCATAATGCCCACCAAATTTTGATGCAGCAGGCCCTTGAGCGAGCGGTCTGAAAGCAAAGAGGCTAAATATAAAAAGGCTCCCTGTGATAACCTACCACGGGGAGCCTTTTTAATTCTCTCTATTGATAAGCAAAAAGCTAAAAACTATAGCTGTATCCGGTCATTAACCGCTCCTTGAGCGAGGTGTAAGGGGAAGGGAGCAAAGAATTGGTTGCGACAACAGCCGGCTCGTCATGGACCAGTTTTCTAATGACCACTGAGTCTGACTCTACCTGACTTTTCTGGGAAACAATGCTTTGGTAGACCGTAGCCTCTTTACCGATGTGACTTTCCTGGTCGATAATGGAATGCCTGATCCAGGCTTTACGTTCAATGACACTACCGTCGTGGATGACGGTGGGGCCGTACAGGGTTGCGCCTTTTTTGATTTTGACGTTATCCCCTAAATAAATCGGCCCAAAAAGACAGACATCACTCGCAATCGTCACATTTCGACCGGTCCAAACATCGCTGCTGACTTTATGGCCGAGATTAATGTGGTTAACTTTTCCATTTAGGACATCAACCACGGCCTGCTCGTAGCTTTGGATGGTTCCGATATCTCGCCAGTATCGCGTGGCTGAATAACCAAATACTGGTGCTTTATTTTGTAAGAGAGCGGGAAAGATATCGTACGAAAAGTCATATTTGGTATCGGCTTGCATATAGTTCAAAACATCCGGCTCTAAAATGTAGACACCGGTGTTCACAATATTAGAAGTTATCTGGCTTGGTTCGGGTTTTTCCAACAATTGACTGATCTCACCTTTGGCGTCAACGACAACAACGCCATAACCTTTGGGATTACTGACCCGTTTCAAAGCCATTGTTACAGTTGCTTGTTTTTCACGATGATACTGTAGCAAGTTAGATAGATCGATATCCGTTACGATATCGCTACTAATGACCAGAAATGGTTCCTTATCAAGGAACTGTTCCGCATTTTTTACGCCGCCGGCTGTGCCCAAGGGAGTTTCTTCAACAGCATATCGAATATTCATGCCAAGCTGGCTGCCATCCCCAAAATACTCTTGCACATGTTCAGCTAAGTGTTTAACGGTAATGACCACCTCCGTAATATGGTGGTGCTTTAGCAAACTCAAAATATGGGATAACACCGGCTTATTTACCAGAGGGACCATTGGTTTGGGGCGATTGGCGGTTAAGGGATAAAGGCGTGATCCAAGACCGCCAGCCATGACGACTGCTTTCATAATGCACCTACTTGGGTAGAATGTGATTGCCTGACTCTGTTGATAATGGGAGATTTTTCAGTGGTGATGCGATTCCGCCAATACTTTATATCCGGCAAATGTTGAGCATAGTGCTCACAGGTATTTTTGGTTATCACTTGTTGGGCCAGTGAACTTCTCAGTCGCGCAGGCGGTAGTTGTCTGATAGCGTTAAACAGCGCCCAGTGAGCCTGCAAGAAATCTGTTTCAACTTCGTGCCAACTCCAATATTGCCGCTCGAGATAAAACTCACGATTAAGCCCATCGACGTCAGGCGAAGCCGATAGAGGGCCATTAGTGCTATGGGCATACTCTAACAGGCCAGCACAGCGCCAAACCCAAGCGGAAATATGGGCCACTGTATCTTTAACCGACCAACCGTTAGACATAAAGGGTGCTGCTAGCCAAGCTTCGGGAACATTCTGACATAAACTTAAAATTTCTGTAGAGCCGTTCTTTATCTGTTTGATTACAGCGTCGGTTAGGGTATCCATAATTTGGCTCACATATAGCGATGACTCATATACTGGGAATGAGTAGCAATTTGTAGTAGGTTTGTTTCACTGGAATTTTCATGAGATAGGTAATAAACCGACGAGAGCGGTTTTGTTCCAGCTACATGCGAATTAACTTGTTCCTGACTGGTTATGATGACCACCGGGGTATTGGTAAGTTTGGGGTCGCTAGCGAGCTTTTCGTAGGCTTCGGCTAGACTGTCATCATCATCTTGTTGATCAAGATTAAAGACAATCAAATCGAATAGTTGTTGGCAGGCAATGTTTAGACCGTCGGCAATCGACTCGGTTCTGGAAACTCGACAGCCATTTCTTTCAAGTTGTTTTTCTAGCTTTAAGCCGGTTGAAGATTTATCACCAAAAATTAAAACATAAGGTGGATACGTTTTGTACCCTAAAGGGCTAAGGCTGAGACCTTTTGCCATAGCGGTGTTTTTTGCGTAATTGGTTACGCCCATATAGTTGCCTCCTCTCTGAAGTTCTATAAGTATCTTATATTAAAATTATACCGCCGCAGACAATAGCCTGGCTACGGTGGGTTGTAGTTTAGCCGTGATCGTGTTTTTTTCGATATAGGCGCTTGCGCCACAACCGATCACACAGGTTCGGCTCATCTCACTATCATAATTGGCCAGGGCTACAATGGGTATAGCCGGCCGAAATGCTTTTAAAAGTTCAACAAGTCGAGGCCCATCAGCTCCTAATGGGCCGATGTCGACAATGATGACGTGCGGCTCAGTATGTTGAGCCAACGCAATGGCTTCTTTGCCGTGGGTAGCTTCGACAACATGACAACCGGGAAATTTTGTCTCTAGCCACCTTTTGAGCGTTACGCTTAGATGAAAGTGATCCTCAATGATAAGGATGGTCGCTGGCATAGAAGCCTCATTATCTGGAAAAGTGCGTTACAACTTATTTGGCTCAACTAGCTTCCGGAGAGGATAATGAAAGAAGGCCATTTTCCCGGAACTCATGTTCGTGAAGAAACTATAATTTCAGGAAAGATGGCCTAACTCTATTATACTGGTGTCCTCCCCTCACTGTATTGACCTGTCAATATCGGTTAATACAGCTGTACACAATCTCTAGTATTATTGTACTAAAAGTTGGTGGGTTTGTCTGTAGAATAACTTTGATAGCTGGTGTCGGGAAAACTTGATAGCTATGATTCGGGGTTATTCAAGCGAGGTAATACCATGGCGGATGGCAAACTTCACCAGGGTGGGGATATCATTAATGGCTAATTTTTACATCAGGCGGCTGCGGTAGGTATCTACTGTACTCGATGATAGAGACAGAATCTGAGCGATGTCAGAACTGGATTTACCTTCTACCACAAGTTGAAGAATTTCTCGCTCGCGAGCGCTAAGCCGATCGAGGGGATTTTCGGCTTCTTCAATTTCACGTTGGGTGATATAGTCCTCGATAATAATGTCCGATATTTTTTGACTTAGGTATCGGCGGCCTTCAAATACGGCGTGGATGGCATCGACCACCTCGAAGCCGGCTGATGCCTTCAAGAGGTAGCCTCGAGCGCCGGCTTGAAGAGCACGATAAACGTGCTTGCTGGTGGCGTGCATGGAAAGGATGATCACCTGTGTTTTGGGGCAAATGTCATTGATTTGTCGGGTTGCTTCAATGCCGTTCATCTCAGGCATGGCAATATCGAGAATAGCGATGTCGGGGCAGCTATGACTCACTAACTGCAACGCCTCGCGTCCATTTTCCGCATCGCCAATAACTTTTAATTCGGAATGGGCCTCCAACAGCGAGCGTAACCCATCGCGGACAATCGCATGGTCATCAGCTAGTATGATGGTGATCAAGATGAGGTACCTCCACAATAACGCGAGTGCCCTTGCCCGGCTGCGATTCGACCCGACAATAGCCGCCAATCGCTTCCGCCCGTTCGGCCATGGTGATTAAGCCCCAATGGCGCTTTTCGGTGGGAGTCGCTTGATTGGCTAATTCGAAGCCAAGACCGTCATCACTAATAATTAAATAAACCATATCATTATAGCTGCTAATACTTAACGTGACCAGATCAGGCTGGGCATGTTTGGCTGCATTGGTTAACGCTTCCTGCGAAATACGAAATAGGGTATCTTCAACAGGAGCAGCCAACTTTAAATTCAGCTCTTCCGCCTGCAATCTAACCGAGAAATCTACCCGGGATGCAAAAGAATCAGTATACCATCGCAAAGCCGCAATCAGTCCGAAATCGTCCAAGATTTGCGGGCGTAAGTGAGTCATAACATCACGAATACGGTCACCGGTTTGTGAAATGATCTCTAGGGAGTCTTTTATTCGAGACCAGATGATTTCATTGGCTTGACCTGAATTTATAGCGAGTTGCGTTTGAATAATGTTGAGATTAAGGTCTAAAGCCGTTAAATTTTGGCCGATTTGATCGTGTAATTCTCGAGTAAGCGCTTTTCTCTCCACTTCTTGTGTTTTGGACAGTTGCTGGGTCAATGCCTTGAGCTGCTCACCCTGTTTTCTAACGGCCTCAAAAAGCTCGTTCCGTTCTTTTTCAAATCGCCTTCGGTCGGTAATATCCTGGCCGATAGCCAGCAGCCCAATAGTATTGTTGTTATGATCTTTTAGCGTTTTATCATACCATTCAATTTCGCGAATTTCACCCCGTTTGGTGACAATCGGGCTTATCACACCTTGGGTCTGCACATCATTAATCGCTTGGGAGAAGAGCGATCGGGTCCGGGCCCATTCTTCCGGCGGTATGAACGTTGTAAACCAATTTTTGCCCTGGACTTCATCCAGCGTATAACCTGATATTTCTTCTAGATAATGATTAAAGCGGACAATATGGCCTTTTGCGCCCAAAACCAAAATAATCACCTGTGCTGTGTCAATAATTCCTTCGGCAAAATCGCGACCTCGTCGAAGCGCCTCTTCAGCCATCTTTAGATGAGTAATATCTCGGCTCATCCCCACTAACCCAATCACCTGGCCACGAGCATCACGCATCGGAATCTTGGTGGTTAAAACCCACTTTTGGTTTCCATTTATCTGGTCGGTTAGGGGTTCGATATGACTGACCAGCGGTTGCCCCGATTGAAGCAGCGCCTGTTCATCCTCAAAGGAGCGTTGGGCCGATTTCAACGCCTTAAAATCGAAATCCGTTTTACCAAGAACATCTTGAGCCGTTGCCGCCCCCAGCTGGCGTCTGAGTGGTTCGTTAACCAGCAAGTATCGGCTCTGGGTATCTTTGACGTAGATGTCATCGGGCAAATGGTCCACCAACGTTCGCAGCAGATCGCGTTCATTTAGTAATTTTTCTTCAAATGATTTATGGTTGGTGATATCTTGGGCTACGCCATAAATTTGAACAATCTCCTGACGATTGCTATCCCAAATGGGGCAGCCAATATCGCGGAACCAACGAACTCCCTCATTTTTGTCGATTAATCTAAATTCGCTGATATCCTTCTGGCCGGTGAGCAGCGAATCCATTCGCTGTTTGGCCAATATCTTGTCTTCGGGGTGAATAATAAAATAAGATAAATCGCCGTTGCC
>JAGRCC010001136.1 GCA_020433785.1 Anaerolineae bacterium | reverse complement strand
GGATAGCGGGCGGCGATGCGCACCCACATTTCCCAATCAGCCGAGTGGAACAGTCGGGCATCATAACCGCCCAGGGTCTCATACACCCATCGTTTGACCACAATAGCCGGTGGTTGAATGCGGTTGGTCACGGCCAACACAGATAGGGCGTCCGACATCAGGCCCGATTGCTTTTGCAGGTAGCGAGTAGTCAATTGGGGACGACCCTGCTCGTCGATGTATTCCTGACGGCAGAACGCCGCCCCGACGGCTTCTTGATCCAGCAGCGCCTGCCCCATCCGGCTGTAGAAACCCGGCTTGACGACATCGTCGCCGTGCAGAATATGGACCAATTTACCCCGCGAACGCTGGATACAGGTATTGAAGTTGGCGATAGCGCCCTCATTACGCGGCTTCCTAAAAAACTGCACTCGGCCCTGCCCAATTTCTTGCACGACCGCTGCGGGATCGTCCTTGGTGGAGCAATCATCGACTACCTCGATCTGCATTAGCTCCGGGCCGGGATCTTGGGCCAAGACGCTGGTCAGGGCGAAACGGAGGTAATCGGCGCAGTTGTAGGTGGGGATCATCACCGACCACAACGGGCGATGGATATCGGCTTTGAGGGGCGTAATGGTTGGGATTGTCTCCGTCAGTTGCACATTGCCTCTGGTTTATTTGAACGCCGAGCCTACCATAAAGCCATCACGGATGGAGTCGGCGATGCCCTGAAATATCCAACGCCCGTAGCGACCGACCTGAAAAATGTCATGCTCTTCCAGCCGCCGGAGCGCTGCCGCCTTCCAGGTGGAACCAGGCCAGGCCCAAGTATAGGCCACCTCAATCCAAGTTGGGTCAACGACTTCCGGTTGGGTGATATACTGCCACTGCTGAAGCTCAGCTACAACCGCGTCGGCGTAAGCCTGGATTTCCTGGGTTGACGGTTTTTGGCCGCCGACGTAAGCTCGCTCTACATAGATGCTGACCCGATCGGCCGGTGCCTGCGAAACGGCGGGCAAAAATGAAACATCAACATTGCTGTAGAAGCCCACCCGATGGAAGCCAGATTTCGCATCCGGGTTGTAAAGCCAGTGATCGCTTGGACATTTTGGCCCTTTGAGCGCGCCGATGTTCAAGACCAGCACGCTGGTGTAGGGATCGGGTTTGGCATCTACAGCCAGGCCGGTCATGTCCAGCATCTTGTTGAGCGGCAATGTGGAGATAAGATGTTCGTAAGATTGGGATGTGCCATCGGCAAAGCTAATATGGCGACGCTGCGGATCAATGTTTACGACTTGCTTGCCATAACGGACATCGCAGCGCCAGGCCATCTGCCGGGCCAGCGTATTGAGGCCGGCTTGGGGATACACAAAGGTAACGTTGTAACCTACCGGCTCAGCCTGATTGAAGGTACCGCGTAACACCTGAGCAATGTTAATTGGCGATTTATACGCGTCCTGCGGGGCAATACGGTTATGCAAACCGGCGGTGTAGAGCCGATGGAAGGGTTCAAAGAATTTTTCCGTCAGCGTAGAGCCAAAGCTCTGCACCTGCCACTCGGCCATCGTGGTGGGAACGCCTTTGGGGCCGGTAATCATTTCATTCAAGGCATTGACGGACAGGTCGTCGCCCAGGTAACGCAGATGATTTTGCAGCGGATAAGGCACGTATACGTCATCATCAGCAAAATAGACGGACGAACAACGCCGGTAGGATTTAACCGGTGTGGTCGATTTGATGAAATGGAGAATGGCCGGATCGCCACCGAAAATCCAGTGGCCGCCGCCAATTTCAAAGCGAAAAGCGTCGCCGTCGGCCGGGCAGTCGGCCAGTCTTTCGGGCGTGTTAGGTCGGATATAATAGGAAGAGCAGATGCCGCCAGGGGAATCGACCGCTTCGTAAATCGGTAAATTGGAGGTTAACCCGGCGGCCAGCCCGGTCATGCCGGCGCCGAGGATGAAATCACTCATAAAGTTGTCCCTATTTTTCTCATGTTATCCCTAATTCAATAGGGTAAATTGCTAATTTGTCGGTCGATGTCACTATGGTATGCGGACAATTTGGCAAATTGTCCTACGGTAGCCGGGGGGCTTTGAAAAGCCCGTCTTTTACGCCTAAGGTCAGGCTGCGGACGCCGGTCCATCGGAAACGGGTGGTCAGTAAGTAAAGGCCGATCCCGCCGACAAAGTTGATGGCCTTTTTTATTTTTTCTTTGGTCGTCCAGGCCCGGCTGCGCGTCAGCATCCAAATGTTGTTGCGAATGTGGTAGTAGTAGCGCGGGCCGGAGTCATTCAGATGCGTGTATTTTTTGGCCGTTTTGTGGACTACCACACTGGCCGGTACGGCTACGCCAAACTCCTGCTTGAGAATACGCGCCGTATATTCGATGTCATCGCTCCAGATAAAGTAATCAGCAATCGGCAAACCATAGCCGTCGATAACCGAACGGTGCAGCAGCAGCGACACAAATGTGGCAAATCGGATCGACATAGTAGCCTGCTCAGCCGCCAGCAGGGCCAGATCGGGATCGGACGTTTTGGCCTGCGGAATGTTCATCGGGTGCAGCGACCGGTCGAGCCAGACGGCCCGGCTGGCCAGCAGCTTGGGCGGTTTGACCGGTTCAAGGCGCTGATAAGCGGCTAAAAGCTGCTGCAAGGCATCCGGTTCGGGAATCGAGTCGTCATCCATGACCCAAATCCAATCGTATTGGTCGGCGTAGGCGCGCTTAAGGCCCTCGTAAAAGCCGCCCGCCCCACCTCGATTGCCGGGCAGTCCAATGAATTCCACCTCGTCCTCATCGAAGTAGCCCTGATCAGCCAAAAACTCGTAGGTACCGTCGGTCGAGGCGTTGTCGATAATGAAAATTTGATCGACGGGGCAGGTTTGGCTATCCAATGCCTCCAGGCACTCAACCAGAAGCTCTTTCCGGTTGTAAGTCACGACCACCGCGCAAACTTGCTGAGACATAGCATTAAAGCCCTTGCGTACCGAACACTTCTTCTGAAGATTTGTAGGTCACGCCGGGCAGCCGCCGCACTGCGGCCAAGGTGGCTTTTTTGATCAACCAGGCCGGCCGGTTGAGCCTGACCAGGTAAGTCGCCCCGGCCCGGTAATCACGGCGCTCAAACGCTCGGCGAGCCATCAGCCAGTAAAAAAGCGATCGGGCCTCGGGGGTGGTATCAGCAATCTTTTGCATAAACGGCTCAGCGGACGACAACTGGGCCAGCCGGTTGAGATAAGCCAGACTTAGTTCGATATCGGGCGGGGCGGCATCGTAATGTTTTTCAGCCATCTGCACAAAACGACGAACCTCGGTCTCTAAACCGGCCTCTTGACAGTAACCGGCGATGCTGAGCCAAGCATAAATGAAGGCATGATCGCGCAGATCAGGGGCCAAGTGAGCGGCTAAATCCGGGCGGGAAAAGAGCTTGTCCAGCACTTGGCGAGATGCTTTCTCCGTGCGCTCAGGCTTACGGGTCAGACAGCCCTCATGGCGGCGATAGTGTAGCACCGGGACATCGATTAGGCCGAGCCGGCAGCCTTTGGCCGCGACGCGGCTCATAAAATCCCAATCCTCAACCCCTTTGAGGTCAGGATCGAAGCGCCCACAGCGATCAAAGCAGGTTCGCCGCACCAACAGCGCCGAAGGGAGGATGAAGTTGCCCAGCGCAATCGTCCGCAGAAAATCTTTAGCCACTTTTTCGCGATAAACTGAGAAGTTATTGGGCGGCTGAATGACTTGTCCCGCCTCGTTAATCAAATCCCAAGCTCCACAGACCAGATCGAGGTCCGGATGGTCTCGCAAGTAAGCGACGGTGGTGGCTAGCGTATGTGGATACCACAAATCGTCGGCATCCAAAAAGCCAATGAACTCTCCCCGGGCGACCTGGAGGGCGCTGTTACGCGCGGCGGACAGCCCTTGATTAGTTTGGGTGATCACCCCAATTCGGCCCCGATAGCGGTTCAGCACCTGCGGCGACTCGTCGGTAGAACCATCGTTGACGACGATGATTTCGTAATCGGTAAATTGCTGGGCCAAGACGCTGTCGATGGCCTGGGCCACGTATTGGGCCTGGTTGTAAACCGGAATGATGACGCTGACGGTTGGAGTCATTTCAGCTCACCGATGAATTTAAACGCAAATATTTGTGATGCATCGTCCGAACCCACTGCAATAAAAAGACCGGCGTTATGGCCCGGAGACAGGTTGCCTTGAAGCCGGGCAACGTCACCGTTCGCCAGTCTCGGCTGACGGCCTTGAACAAATATTGCAGCCCCTTGGATCGATGCCAATCCTGGAGATGCAAATACAGGCCGGCATGCTCCAACTCCAACGCGGCCAAAGCCAGATTACGATCAAACCCCTCAACGTATTGACCGTACCGTTCTACCACCGCCAATTTTTCAGGCAGCCACTTTTCCGCCTCGCCCACGGTTTTTGATTCAGTGTGGAAGCGAAATTGAGCGACCGGCACGCGTAGGTAATGCACCGGAGCCAGCCGGAGTAGCCGGCAAAGCCAATCCCAATCAAACGTGTAGCGCAGCGACTCATCCAGCGGGCCAACTTGCCGATTCAAATCACTGGGGATGTACGCACCCAACTGGTGCAAGTAGGTGTAACCGTCGTAGCGCCACGGCTCTAGAAATCGCTCTAGCGAAACGTTGCTTTGACGAATGAGGCGCGAGAAGCCATACGTCTCATTAAACCCGATTACCTCGCCCAACAGCAGCGTCTGCGGGTGCTGCCGGAAAGCCTCGCCGATATGACCGGCGGCATTCGGCAGCAGCGAGTCGTCGCTGTTGATCCAGCCGACCAAGTCTCCCGTGGCTCGCTCAAACCCCTTGTTGATGGCGTGGGCCTGACCTCGATCCGGCTCGCTGACCCAATACGTGATCCACGGGTCATACCGGCGGATGATGTCGAGGGTGTTATCGGTGCTGCCGCCGTCGATGATAATGTACTCCAGGTTAGGGTATCCTTGCAGCAGTACCGAGCGAATCGTCTCCTCGATGTAGTGACCCTGGTTGTAAGTCGGAGTTATCACACTGATGCGGGGCCAGGCCGCGCCATCAGGCATAAATGACGGTAGAGGCGGAGTCGCCTCGTTCCAGGGCCAACCGCATTTATCCGGCGACGGGAGTGGCAGCGTGGTTAAGGTTGGATAGCTTGAACCCATTGACCTATTTCCCACTGCCGGCGGCGAGTGTTATAACTGATGACTTTGGGCGTCGCTCGATTGAGACGCAGCCACCAGCGTACGGCGTGCAATCCCCACTTTGTCTTGACCAGCCGGTTAAACCGGTACAAAGCCTGGCTCCGGGCCAGTGTCCGATCGATTTCGTCATAGTGCTGCTGAAAGTGCAGCGCAGTTTTTTGTTGGTAATGCACTCTAAACCCGCCTAACAAAACGGTGATAGTATACAAGTCGGCGTAATTAGCAAAACGACGCCAGAGATCAAAATCGGCGGCCAGATCGAGCGAGGCATCGACCTGCCCGCCGGCAGCTAGCCATAGATCGCAGCTCCAAAAGCTGCTCTCTTGCTGAATCCAACCGAGACCGCGGCCATCATGCAATCCCAGCCGGATCAATTCGCGCCGGTAGCTGGGCGGTCGCTCCACGGCGCACAGCAGGCCCTGCTCATTCCACAGGGCCGGAACGCCGGTTAACCATTTTACCTTACCGGCGAAGGTTGCGAAAATTTCGCCAACGTAGCTTAGACTGTTCAAGACATACATATCATCACTGTTGAGCCAGGCCAACACCTGGCCCGTCGCTTTGGCAAACCCTTTGTTAAGGGCGTCGTACTGGCCTCGATCCGGTTCACTGACCCAGTACGTGAGCCAGGGCTCGTACCGACGGATAATTTCGACCGACCCATCGGTGCTGCCGCCGTCGATAATGATGTACTCCAGGTTGGGATATCCTTGCAGCAACACCGAACGGATGGTGGCTTCGATAAACGCACTTTGGTTGAAAGAGGGCGTAACGATAGTGATCTGGGGCCAGGCAGCACCGCCGACCGTGGCAGCGAGTAAAATCGAACTCTCCGCTGTCCAAGGCCAGCCGGTTCGGCCAGACGGCGGGGGCGGCAGGTCGGCTAAGGTTGGGCAGCGCATAGGAGGGTCATAAAGGTTAGCATCAGATGTGATGACTTATGCTTGATAAAAGTAGGAAGGCAACGGACGCTTGGGTTCATCTGGGATTATGTGCCTGTCATCTGGTTTGCTCTCTGCTGCTGGAATTGATCATTTTGCTGCTGACGCTGGCGAGCCGAGGCGTAAACGTGCTCGCGGCGCAAAACGCTATCCACCGGCACAAAGACCAGATCGACCTGGCCCAAGGCGTTGTCCAACAGCCGATACTGCGGGTTCAAAATGTCGTACACCGCAAAGCCTCGCTGTTGTAAGTTAACCACAATTTTGTCGATTAACGGGCCGCCTTTGAAAAATTCAAAAAGCGATGTTTCCAGCAGAATGAACTCGGTTTGCTTCAGGGTGGCGGTTGCGCCGTCGAGTACTTTCAGCTCCGCGCCCTGAACATCGGCCTTTAACAGAAAGGGGCCGGATAGCTGAAATTCTTGGGTTAGGGTATCGATGGTCGTTACTTGGACCTCGGTGGGCCGGCCATCGACCCGAGCGCCTTCAGCTTCGCGGTAGAGCGATGAGCCACACCAATCCTGGTGCAGATAAAAAGTTGCCTGCCCGATTTGATCGGCGGCGGCGGCTTTGACCCGGCTGACGTTGGAAAATTCGGCACATAGTGGGTCGAGCCAATCATCGTATTGGGCCAACGGTTCAACCAACAGGTAGGTGGCCTGCGGCAGCAGTTCCCGGCACGTGCGGGTCCAATGACCAAAGGCTGCACCGGCATCGATGACAGTGTTGATCTGTAACCCGTTTCGCAAAGCCACTTGCAGCGCAGCTTGATCCGTACCGCGCGGCGCGCCGTTATCCGGGCTTAAACGATGGACTTCCAGCCCAACGCCGGCTAATAAATTGCGAAACATCGATTTGAGTGTCATCAAAACCTACTTGTTTTTTCGAGTACCTAAAAACATCTGTTTAATCGGCACAGCTATCCGACGATGTTCATAGAGGCGATTATATAGTTTATTCCAAAGCCGAAACGCTTCAAGTTCCATGGCGAAGGATGGTCCTTGCGCGGCAATCGTCCGGTCGAACTGGGCCAGCGCGGTTTGGTAGAGTTCGATGTCGAGGGTGTTGTATTGTTCGATGAGTTTGATGGTGGCTGTGGGAATATCGCGCTGTTTGGGCCGGCCAATGGTTACGTTTTGTTTTTGGTAGAGTAGATCGGTATTTTTCCAGCCCAGCAGTTGTTTAAGCAAAATGAGCGACTCATCAAATTTTTCGGTGAAGCCGACTAAAGCAACAAATTTTTTGATGTTTTCTTGTGACTGACGTAAGACCGCTTCAGACACAGGTCCGCCCCCGGTAGCCCAATCGACGCCGGGGATGCCGCTCAGCAGGCGCGTTTGGCCGTTGCCGGCCGCCGCCGGGTTGATGCCGCTGGTCACGTATTCCGCCAAACTGATGTTGTCAGTCGTTATTTTCTGATGCAGGGGATGGCCTTGATAGCGACGAATATAGTAATATTCGGAAATCACGCGCTCCACGGGGTCTCGGAGCATAACCACGTAGAAAGACGGCGGCAAATATTGGTGAATGCCAAAGGGCATCATATGGGAATGAAAATAACGAATTTTAGCCCGTTCGCAGGCGGGAAGCTGCTTAAAGTGTTCTAACTCGGCCAATTGTTCAGCGTAATTGATCGAAATGCTAGCGTCATCAGCATAATTACGGCCCAGAATGTTGCTCAATGTGGTGCCGGCGGTTTTAGCGATATGAAAAAAGATGAGTACTTTTGGGGTTGTTGACAAATGACTATTTACGGCGGCCATAATTTTTAATTCTGTTCTCGGTGATTGGGCAGCGCCACGATATTTTCCGCGTCAAAGTAGGATTGGGGTTGAGCGATCACCGGCAAACCGGTCTGTTGATCGAATTTATAAATGTGATAATCAAATCGCGTTAAAAAATCCCAAACCTGGCGGCTATTACACCCCTGAAGATTCAAAGTACGATCAGACAACTCCAACAGAAGAACAGGCCGGAAACGGGCGATAGTATTTTCAGCCCCTTGCAGGGCTAAAAATTCAGCGCCTTCGATATCCATTTTGATGACGTCAACCCGGTAAAGGCTCTCCTGTTCCACCAGATCATCTAATCGCTCGACGGCTACCTTTTCTTTTCGCTGCAATTTAACCGAATCGTAGCCGAACGCGCCCAGGGTATTGTGACCGGGATGATCTTCTCTGGCGATCAGGAGTTCGGCTTCCGCTTGACAATTTGAAACAGCTAATTGTCTAAGACGAACGTTGTTCAAGCGATTGATCGCCACGTTTTGGGTCAATCGTTCAAATTCTCGCTGGCTGGGTTCGATGGCCAAGACCGATCCTGATTGGCCCACCTTTTGGGCGGCAAACAACGTATACAAACCCATGTTGGCGCCCACGTCAACAAAGGTCATACCGGGGGTTAGAACGTTGTTCAGAAAAGCGAATTGATTCGGCTCAAAACTCCCGGTCACAAAGATCGACCGGCAAATTTCTTCATTAGGATAAATGTAGATTCGTAAACCAGCCAGCCAGCGAACCAAACCTGGCGCATCGAGGTTGTGCCATAGACGCCGGCGTAGACGCGGCAAAAAGCCGGTACTTAACCGCCACGCGCCAAATTTCCAGTTGGGGTAAGGCCTTGGTTGGCGGCCGTTAGCAAACAAAAAGGTCACGTCTCTAATAAGGTATCGGTTCATTTGTCAATCAACTAAATTAGGCTGATCAACTTTGGATTGTATAACTCAACGTGGGAAGCGACAAATATGCAGCGCAGTGGGTGTCCGTTGCGCCGCCAATCGAGGTTGTTTTTCCAGCGAAACTGAAATTGAGGGTGTTGGGGCGGCTGTAGAGGCGCGTAGATAAAGGGAAAACCAATCTGTTTGAGCGCTAGAACGATGTAACTGGGTGAGGGGCGACAGCCGAGACCGTGCAGAGCCTGACTGTAGGCAGCGGTTTCACCCTCAATTCTGACAATGGGCAGAGTATGATCACAAATTTGGGTTTCCAGCAGCAGCATCTCTTGGCAGGCGGAGGCCATATTACGTAGGGCGTGCAGTGGATTTTCCAGATGGTAGAGTAAGCCGTAGGCAAAGACGATGTCAAACCGGCCAAATTGGGATAAAGGATCGCGCTCCACATCGACTACATGGGCAGGCAGATCAGGAAATCGTTGATGCAGGCTGGCGATATTTTCAGCCCGGCCGTCGAGACAGACGACCGGGCAGTTTCGCTCGACAAAAAATTGGGAAAGATGGCCCACACCGCACCCAACATCTAACACCTGTTTACCTTCGAGGGGCAGGTCTAAAGAGGCCAAGTGCGCTAAACGAGCCTGGTTGATGGCCTGATAGGCAGCCTGATCGAAGGTTTCGATGCCCTCGCCTGGTTTTAATTGGTTATCCTTTAGGTTGCGGTGGTCGATAGCAACCGGATAAAGCCGCCGGATGGTCTGGACAGAGGAGCGGGCGACAAGTTCATCGCCGGCTTTCTGTAAAAATCGGCCGAATTTTCTAATAATCACGTTTATCCTCATCCAAATTGGCGCGTTGATTAGCAGGGCTTCAGAGTCAAGCCGTGAACGGCTTCATTAACTTCGTCGCTGATAGGCCAGCTTTGCACGACGCGCCCATCTTTTAGGTGGTGAAGCCCGGCCGGGTTGCAGCCGACAATAAATTCTTGTGGCCCTAGCTCAATCAAGCCGCGCACCCACCCACTTCGACTAAATTGAGTACTCTGTTCCGGGCCGGGCACAACCACCACTTGGTGGGTCCGATAGGGTTTTCTTCGCCAGAATTTGTGCATCCCCATCGGCATCCGCCAAATTTCAAATCGTTTATCGCCCGACACGTTGACCAGGATGTCCTGACCGCGCGGATGAACGTTATGCGCTCGGTTCCAGGCCGGGACGCGAGCCAGCGGTTCGAATCGGGGCCAAACCGCGAACAGCGCCTGATGACTCAAGTCGTAAACGTAAACTTTGCCATCGACACAGTAAACGCTGTTGAAATGACACTGGAAGCCGGGGTAACTTTCGTTATAGGCCGGTGGTTCGTACGAATCGTAATTTTCCGTGCGGTCCCAAGCGTGACGATTAATGCTGAGCCAAGCTACGAAGTCATCGTCCTCTGATCCCCACCATTCAAACAGAACCCGGCCGGAAAAGTCGAGCTTCACCACCGAGTCCATCATTGTAGTACACCAGACACCCTCGACATCGACCTGAATCTCGTGGTGACCGACCACGTAGGGATGCTTGATTTCCGAGACTAAGTTCCAATCGAAATCATACACCAAGATGCGGTCATATATCGCTACATAAATTTTTTGACCAAACACACGCACCCCTCGCCCACCCCGGCTGCCACCACGCGGGCCTAACACCTGGCCCTTGTTCGGCAAATGCATGGCCATGACGATCTGACCGCTGGTTAGATCAATTTCTATAATTCGACCGCTAAATTCGTATTGATTTGCGCCGCGAATAACCGTAGTACAAATAGCTCGCATCGTTTTTCAAATCCTTACCGAAGCTAATCAACCCGATCCGTATGCCAACTCAGGAGCGGGTTGACAGCCGTATTGCGCGAATCTTGCATCATATAACCGGTGGTATATTGAACATCTACGATCAACGCGTCCTCGCGGCGGCGCAGTTGACGAACATGGGTGACGGCGATCCAAACGCTAATCCGGTAGCGGCCTTGGGCCAGCAGATAGGCGGGAATATGGCAGCGGGCCATAAAGCGGCCGGGAACGCGATCGATGCCCCGGACTAAGCCTTCGTCGCAATCTGTGGTCATAAAAGCATCGACATCCTGGGCCGTTCTAAACATAACCGCAACACGCACACTTTCAACCGGCTGGGTAAATTCATACTCCACCTCAACGGTGTAGGGCTGCTCGGCGTGAAGGAGCGTGGTGGGCCGGCCAGTTTGATCACAAACGGCCAGCCGGAGGATACGGACCGGATTGGTGGGATCCGGCGACGGCGGATCGGGCCGGGTGTCTTCGGCAATGACGTCGCTGTTGACGGTTTGCAGATAGGCATCCATTACCGGATTTGTCGCCCCAATTTGGTGGACCTGACCGTTTGTCAGCCAAATGCATCGCTCACACAGCCGGCGGACGGCTTGGTGATTGTGACTGACAAAGAGGACCGTCCGGCCCTGATGAGCGACGTCCTTCATTTTGCCCAGACATTTCTTCTGAAATCGGGCATCGCCAACGGCTAACACCTCATCGATGAGCAAAATTTCGGGATCAAGATGAGCCGCGACGGCAAACGCCAACCGCATATACATTCCGCTGGAGTAATGTTTGACGGGGGTATCGAGAAATTTTTCAATTTCGGCAAAGGTGACGATTTCATCGAATTTATGCTTAATTTCATAATTTCGCATGCCCAGGATAGCCCCGTTTAGAAAAATATTTTCGCGGCCGGTTAGTTCCTGGTGGAACCCGGTGCCCACCTCAAGCAAAGAGCCGATGCGGCCAGAAATCTCGGCTCGACCGGAGGTCGGCTCGGTGATTTGGGAGAGCAGCTTGAGGAGGGTTGACTTACCGGCGCCATTAGCGCCAATAATGCCGATGACTTCGCCGTGGCGGACATCGAACGACACATCTTTTAGGGCCCAAATCGTTTCGATATCGGTGTTTTTGGATCTATTTTTTTGTCTCAGAGCCGACAAACTCATGACACTCGAAATCTGCTCGCGGATTGTACGATAGGAGACCCACCTTTCGCCGAGTCGGTATTGTTTGCTAAGATTTTGAACTTCAATGGCGAATTCGCTCATAACGGATACAACCTAAACAATGTCGGCGAAGGTTTTTTCCATTTTTCTGAAATAGTATAGTCCACCTACCAACAACGCCAGAGCAGCCATGACAGATACCCACAACATTGCTCCTGGAGGATCGGCCCCGAGCAAAACCCAACGAAAGCCTTCAACCACACCAACCATGGGGTTCAAGCCATAAAGTGTGCGCCAGGGTTCGCTGAGGAGGCTGCTGGGGTAGGCAATCGGTGTCATAAACAGCCAGAATTGGGTCAAGAAGGGGATAGCGTAGCGAATATCTCGATACTGTACGTTTAGAGCAGAAAACCATAGAGCAACTCCCAGGGTTGTCACGATGGTGAGCAGCAAGAAAAACGGCAGCCAAAGAATAGCAGAGGTGGGAAACAAGTTGTAAAAGACCATCATAGCTAACAGCACTACAAAGGCAATGACAAAGTCCAAAAGGCCTGACACGACGGTCGAAAGGGGAATAAGCAGCCTTGGGAAGTAAACTTTGGTAATCAGGTTGGCGTTACTGACCAAACTATTGGAGGCTTGGCTTAATCCATTGGCGAATAGGGTCCAGGGTAACAGGGCCGTGTAACTAAAAATTGGGTAGGGAATGCCATCGGACGGAATTTTGCCCAATTTGCCGAAGAAAAGACTAAAGACAACCATCGTGAAGAACGGTTGAATAATAGCCCAGGCGGCGCCGAGAGCAGTCTGTTTATACCGGACTTTAATATCGCGCCAGCTAAGGAAGTAGAGTAATTCTCGATAGCTCCAGAGCTTACGCCATTGTAAATCGACCCACCCTTTTGAAGGTTCAATAATAGTTTGGGGGTAGTGAAGTTCGGATAATTTAGGGCTGGCATTAAAGCCTTCAGTTATGTTCGATTTTTTCTGCACGCTATGCTTATTCGATCGTGTAGTTAAATAACAAACGAAACCGCGCGTTTGCGCGGTTTTGATGAATTAGTTGGTTTATTTGCAAAATAGATGAAGCACAATTGTTGCCATTCTATTTGAAGGCAGAAATTCTTTTTAGGTACGACTGCGATTATATAGGTTCGCTACCTTTTGTCAAATGGTACGAAAATTGAAATGAAACTCTTGAGAAAGTGAGATAATTGTAAAGACTCAAATTATTCGGAGCAAAATAAGAAAAGGGGCTGCCATGGCAGCCCCTTCCTTAATCGGTTAGTTCTAAAACTTAGTAATTGACACCCGGCATTTGACCCGAGAAACCGCCAACCAAGTTAGAAACGTTGGCTAAAGCCATAATCTTGGTGCTACCGGAGGCTTGCAGGTAAAGAACCCCGGTGTAGTTGGATGCCGGTAGGAAGTCAGGTCCATAGAAGAGACCTACGCTATTGGCTCCCAATGATATATTTTTGACTATTTTGTTGCCGCTCGTCGCGGGGTTTGCATCAACTTTTACAAAGGTACCCGTAACAGTCGTGGCGCCAAAGGTGTATACCGTAATACCACTTCGCCAGGCATTACCGCTGTTGCTGTTAAGAATAATTGGGATAGCGATTTTGCTTGTAGCAGCGCTGGAGTTAAGGGCGGCAGTAGCGGAACCGAACCCTTGGGCTGCTCTAGCGTTGTTAACCATCGCAATAATTTTAGCGTTGTTAGATGTAAGTGTGGCCGACCCATAGGATGCCTTGGGATTAATATCTGGTAGATAAAAGAGCCCAACCGCGTTTGGCGCCAATGAGATAGATTTTGAGCCGTTCCCTTTATTTGAGACATAATTCATGGTCACGGTGGTGTTTTTATTCTCGGTATTTACGACTGTAATACCGGTAATCCAGTCAAAATGTTGGTTATATACTAGAGGCGCAACCAAACTTGTCCCGGCATCCGTGGAAGGGTTAAGACCATTGTAGCTGGTCATAAAGCGATCACTGCCAATGTCTCGAATAGTTTGAGAAACAGCCGCAATTGGGCCTGCGCTACCAGTAATCAGAGCATATCCGTAAGCGCCATTCCCACTACCGAAAGCGCTGTAGGCTGAGTCGGAAGCAAAATTGACAGTGAGCGTAGTATTGGGTGGCACACTGTTATAGGTTTTGGTTACTTTCGGTGACGTGGTTCCGATTAAGTAAGCCCGAACGGTAATATTTTGAGCTACTGAGTGAGCGTTTTGGATGTAGAAGGTTGATGCGTTACTGAAATGATTTCGATAAACAAGCGGCAAGTTTACATTTTGAGCCGGATTACTAGTACCAAGATACATATCCGACAATTTGCCGGTAAAGTTAGTATTGTAAACTCCAGCCACGATGGGGTCGCTGGAACTCACGACACCGGAATATTGGCCATCGTTGTTAAATTGCGCCAAGGGGAACGTAACACCACCACCGGCGAAAGCATTTTTGGATAACGTCTGCACGGGGGTGGCACTGTTCGTATACAAATCAAGCGTCACGTTTGTAGCGGCGCTACCATTCAAATTCATCGCAACGATATATTCACTGCTAAAGGCACCAGGGACGGCAGAAGTTTCAATTTCACCTTCGCTAGTGAGAACCGGCTCGGTAGTTGCTTCAACCGTAGCTTCAACAGTGGGTTCTACGGTAGGTTCTTCAGTTGGAACAATGATGATAACGGGTTCGTCCGTTGGTACAGCGGTCG
>JAGRCC010001135.1 GCA_020433785.1 Anaerolineae bacterium | reverse complement strand
GCCAGCCACTGCCCGTCCGGGCTGAACGCCAGCGCGCGGATGAACCCGATGGAACTCTTGAAGCGCTGCACGGACTCCCCCGTATCCGGTCGCCACAGCCGGGGCGCTGAAACCGGTTGTACCACCTCGCCGCTGCCCGTTTGATCATCCACGCCGCTGGAAGCCAAAATCGTACCGTCCGGTTTAAAGGCCACGCTGGTGGTCCCGCCCGAATGTCCCTCCAGCGAACCGGCTATCTCACCGTCAGGGAGATGGATCAGGTTAATCCCACCCCTGCGTTGACACGAGGCGATAAGCTGGCCGTCGGGGCTAAAGGTCAGGGGACACAGGCCAGGGTCGGGATCGGCTATCGTTGTTACCACCTGGCCATCAGCCACCGACCACAGGTCAATTTGACCATCTTGGCTGCGAGTGGCCACCAGTTGACCATCGGGGCTAAAGGTCACCTCCGGCTCACGATCGGGCACGCTGAACCGCAAATGACCATCCGCCACGTCCCATAACCAGACCGTATCGACGCCGGCTGAGGCCAAGTACTGCCCGTCGGGACTGAACGCGACGGCCCGAACGCCTTTGGCCACGCTCTTAGGGTCGGTCGGATTGGTCGGCTGCGACCAGGAGTCAAGCGGTTCTCCATCCGCCACGCGCCACAGTTGAATCCGATTGTTTTGACTGCCGGCGGCCAAAGTCTGGCCATCGGGACTAAAAGCCACGCTCCAGACGGTCTTATTATACTCCACCGCCAGGGTCTGGCTGAGCTGCATCTCCGGTAGATGCCACAAAGTTAGCGACCCTTTGGCGTTAGGATTGCCCGCCGCTACGGCCAGCGTGTGGCTGTCGGGGCTGAAAGCGAGAGAAACAACCAACCCCTCTATTGGCACGGTAGCCGCCGGCTCCAGAGTGGACGGGGCGGCGTTCTCCGGTCCGGTTAGGGCCACCAATAGGGTCGGGCGCAACCACAGCAGCAGAGCCAACAGCCCTAAGCCGCCGCCTATCGCCCAATAAATCACTGATTTCTGGTTTCGTCGCATAAGAAGTTATCTCCAGGGCTTACGTAGTCCGTAGAACAATTGGCTAACTTGTTCCTAACGCCAATAACACTGACGGCTCGCACTTGCGATTAATTTAGAAGGGTTAATGAAAAGGTCGATGGTTTGGTCAAACTTATTTGTGTGGAAAGCACCCTCCACAACCGGCCTTAAAGCCCCCTTTCTCTTACACCTACTCGGGGGCTCATCCGCAGCGTCGTCTTTCGGGCACGTTGGTTATAACCTCAACCGGGGCGTCGGGGTGAGCCGGACCGGCTGAAAGCAATCAATATGAGGTTAAGTATAGTCGATTTTTATAGGGTCGGCAATAGGTACTCAGGCCCGTCGCGCCTCACCCCTGACAAAAAATCGATATTGCAGTAGAATGATGAGGTTAGATATCCCTCCCTACGGATAAATAACGGCTCACAAGGAACAGGGCACGGCCCCAATCAATCCATGGACTATGTTTTGAAAGAAATTCACGGCAGGAACCTCGTGCGCGCCATCGAAACCTTTAAGGCGGTTAACGCCGCCATAGTCCTTATCGTCTTACTACTGGCGGGATGTGGGACAACGGAAATGGTCGAGACATCGCCGACGCCACCTTCAACGCCGACATCGGTCTCGACGATTTTGCCCCCGACCCCCTTACCAACCCCGACATCTAAATCGACAACCCCGACCTCGACCACGGAAGTGATTACCTCGACGCCGTCTACCACCACCGACGAGCCGGCAGCGGCGACGGTCCCCCCTGTCCCCGACGGCTTGAGCCTGCCGCCCGATTACACCATCGAACTGGTCGTCAGTGATTTGCGCGGACCCACCCAGATGATCGAGGGGCCAGACGGGCGGCTGTGGGTGGCTCAGCTCAACGGCCGTGAAAATGATGGGACCGGCCAGCTTTTGGCCATCGACTTAGCCACCGGCGAGCGCCAACTGCTGTTGGCCGATCTCTTCAAACCGACCGGCCTGGCCCTTTTGGAGCAAACGGTCTGGATCGCTGCGGGGCGAGATCTGCTGCGCGCGCCGCTGCTCGATACCGGGGCAATCGGGCCGCTCGAGACGGTGCTGGCGGAGCTGCCCTTCAACGGCCGCTCAAACGGCACGCTCACCGTTAGCCCGGACGGACGGCTGCTGTTTGAAACCAGCGGGCGGCGCAGCGGCAACCGCGCCTCGACCGGCTCGGCCACACTGTGGGCGTTGGACCCAGACGCGCCCGATGATCCACAGCCATTGGCCACCGGCCTCAAAGGAGCCTACGCCCATACCTTTGACTCGGCGGGACGGTTGTGGACCACGGAGATCGGCGATGACCTAGTCAATGGGGCAGCGCCGCCGGACGAATTAAATTGGGTCATCGACGGCGCCGATTTTGGCTGGCCAGCGTGTTTTGGTCAACAAGAACCGGCGCTGAATTTTGGCGGAACCGAGGCGCAGTGCCAGGCGACCCGCGCCCCGGTGGTAATCTTCCCCCCTCGCAGCACGCCGACCAGCATCGTCGCTTCGCCCTGGGCCGATGACGTGTTGTTGGTCGCGTTGTGGGGCCCCAGCGAACGAACCGTCGGGCGTATCGCCGTTACGGTGACCGGCGATAACGCCACCGGGACGTATGACGTCTTTCTCCGTGGCCTCCAAACGCCGCAGCATCTCCTGGTCTTACCCGACCAAAGCCTGCTGGTCAGCGATTTCAGCGCCGGGAAAATCTATCAAATCAGACCGCGTTAGATAAATGGGAATGACCGATGTCATCCAAGGAAAATCTAATTCGGTTACCGCAGGAAGGCTTCGTGCAGCCCACCATCGACGCTGATGATTTGGCCGG
>JAGRCC010000143.1 GCA_020433785.1 Anaerolineae bacterium | reverse complement strand
TGGGATGCTGTCTCAAGAACGGTTATGCGCCCGACTCGACCATTGTCTGTGGCCTCGATCCCATCCGGCTGAGGAAATGCCTGAAAATGAGTGATGAATACGTGCTCATCATCATCCCTGGAGTCGCCATCGTTGGTGACGGCAACGGCATAGGGTTGAGGATCGACCGCAATCCGTTCTGTAATTTCGTAGGTACGCAAATTCAAAATAACCACTTCTGCATCAGATGAGACGGCGATGAAGGCGGTCTCTCCGGTTGGACTGAGCGCGATGCCGTTGACTTCGGGGCCGATGGACAAGGTTTTTATGACTGCTCGATTTTTAGCATCAATGACAATCAGGGTACCCAAAGCCCGATCTGTCACATAAACCCATTGCCCATCGGGAGATATTGCCAGGTTCCAAGGTTCTTGCCCTACAGCTATCTCAGTAATTTTTTCTAGACTCTCACCGTCGATCACGGTGATTGAGCCTGCGTCTGGGTTCACAGCCCAAATCATCTCATCAACGGTGGAAACAGCGATGGGACTGCTCCAGGAAGCGCCTCCACCAACCGGTTTAGGCGGTACGAGGGTGGATGAGTGTTGCATAATCAGGGGGAGATATTGAGTCTGAGGGGTCGGCGTTAATAATTTGCTTGGAGCGGCATTAATTTCCGGCATAAATAGGCTTGAATAGGTTAGAACTAGCAAGGTTCCGATTAAACTTATGAATACCCCACTAAAAAGCACCCTATTTCTTTTCAAGGATATCCTTTTCATTTGATGACCTCTTGACGTGTCATCTAGTTACTCCAATTCTTTTTTGAAATGATCAAATTTTAGGTTGAACGGCCAACACCTGTTGATGGCGCGTGTGATGGAATGGGTAAACTACGGCAGGGGTTGGTCACGCCGTCACCGTACCAGACCTTAATTTGATTAACACAAGAAACAGCTTAAAAATTATTTAGAATATTTAAGGTCGTTATCTCTCTGAACCGTTGCAAGACAACTTAGAGAACTTGCGATATATAAGTCGGCGTCTGTAGAAAGGTCGTCACATTCATCGCTCTCTTACCGTGGGGATATCCCCTACCCCTTTACAGTCCACCCTCATCCTGTTCAATAACAAAAATTCGATCAAACTGTAAAATCCGCAGGATGCGCCTGATCTGGCTGGATGGATTAAACAGGACCATTTGCATATCTTGTTCGGCGCATTTCTTATAAATTAACAGCAGCAGTTGCAGCCCCAGCGAGTCGAGGCGTTTATTTGCCGTCAAGTCGACGATGAGTTTGGTGGCCCCGGCCCGGAATAGGGTTTGACATACGGCATCGACGGCTTGCTGCTCTAAGCGGCGGTAGGTTTCCAGGTCGATGTCATCGTCGAGGGTGAGACGCCATTCGGTTTGGGTGTCGTTGAGGGGGTGGATGTTCATTTTATGGTTGATATCGCGTTTAAAATATGTATTAGATGTGATACACCGCGTGCCTGGTCGGATACGGCTCAGATTATCATGGGTGGTTTGTTTACATAGCTCTACTCGTAAGTCGCTGCCGGTATGGATCATTTGGGCTATGGCATAGTTGAACGATAGATGGTAACGCTGTGTCATACGAAAATGAGTCCTTTGGTCTAAATCGGGCCATCGCCTCCCGCTACCCGCTGCGCGAACGCCACCAGAGCCTCGCTGTCGGCGGGAAAAATTATGACGGTACTGTTGAGAAACAGGCGCGCTCCGGAGGCATCGCCGCCGATTAAAACAGGGATTTGAAACCGGTCGATCTGCTCAAAAAACGCGGCCAGGCAGGGATCGTTTTTCAAGCGTTGGACAACGGCTAGGGTGGTCGGGATAATGAGGTAGGTGGTCTGGAGCAGAAGCGGCTCAGCTTGAGCCAGGGTCAGGTCGGGAGCGATGGCCAGTCCGTAACTGCCTTTAATTTGTTGTCGTGTCGAGCCGATGACCTTAACCCGGACCCCGGCCCGGCGGAGTTCGGTCACAAAGATCGTGGCGGTCGCTTCCTGAAAGCCGTCTGCCCAGAGGACCAAAATGGTTGTGTCGCGTTTGGGCATCACAAATCCTTTGTCGAAGGCTCACCTTAATTGGCGAACTTTGCCAGCTAGGATACCCCATAAACTATGGCTGTGACCTAGCCAATGTCTCTACGGTTTTGGTCGAAAACTAGCCGGAGTCTGGACTGATTCTCTATTGCCTGTTGATTTTGCTGCGCAGATGTGGTATGTTAAAGCCTGAACGCTGTTGCCACCCATTAGAGGAGAGAGAATCTTGTTTCAGCCCACCGATATTTCGTTGCCCCAGCTACGAGCGGGGGTTCACGAGGCGCTCAAACTGTGGAGCAAGCCTAACGATGATACCAGCCCGCTCAGCCACCTGTATCTTTTTCACCAGGCCGGCCAGGCCCGTTCGGCCAACGCCCGCCGGCTCACCAACGATCTGCTGCTGCAAGCGCTAACAACGATGGAAGATCGTTATGATGCTTTTTTGGCCGATCTCCTGCGGCGTCGATTTTTGGAAGATACCCCCGTCGCCTCCGTTGCCAATGAGAAAAACATGGCCGAAGCCACCGTCCATAAAAAACAACGGCAAGCCATCGAGCAACTGGCCGATATCCTGGCCGGTCAAGAACGCCAGGCCCGCCAGGCGGTCATCTCTGCGTTAGAACAACGCCTCAATCTGCCCGCCCCCACCGATCTATTTGGCATCGCCCCCTACCAGAAGCGCGTTGGCGACG
>JAGRCC010001134.1 GCA_020433785.1 Anaerolineae bacterium | reverse complement strand
TTCGTCGCTATTTCCAATAATGTCTGTTGATTGAATGGTATTGTAATACACCTTCGTTTGATACGTAAACCTCACCTGGCCATGATCCTGATGCTGCTGAAATATGGCCTCTAATTCCTCAATCATCGCCTGGTGGCCAGCTTCCCCGGCCATGGGTGCATAGGACGAGGATAGTAAGCGTCCTTTGATTCCCTCAAAATCCAGGGTTTGTTCGTTGTCCAATACGGCCAGCCTCATTCCCGGCCCCAGCCACGCCTCTAACGCCGGCTCATCGATCCGTTGGTGGCGCACCGCCTTGTACTCCGGGCTGTGACGCTGCACCAGTTGTTCATAGGCGGCTTGAAACGGATCGTCTTTTTGTCGTTCGTTCCAAACCAGCACAATCCAGCCGTGCGGTTTGAGAATGCGCCGAAATTCTGGTCGAGTCAGCGCGGTATCGAACCAATGAAAGGCTTGACCGGCCGTGATGAAATCGACGCTTTCAGCCGCCAGAGTGGTGGCTTCGGCGGTGGCTTCGATACTCATGAAATGAGGATAATTTTGCAGCAGGGTTTCACCGGCGGCCCGCATCTCAGGGTTAGGCTCAACCCCAAACACCGTGTTCCCATTGACCAAAAACAGTTTTGCCAGAAAGCCTGTTCCGGAACCGATATCGGCTACAACGGAAGCTGGGGTTAACTGGCAGTCCATTTCGAGCAAGTCGATGATGGTCACCGGATAGTCGGGCCGGTATTTGAGGTAGTTTTCAACGCGATTAGAGAATCGTTGGGTGGGAGAACGTTTATCTTTCATATTATCCCCTATTTTTACTAGGAAAGAAGATGCGGAAGGGAAGCAGCAAGCCGGCCAGAGTCATCGCCATCAACACGGCCAGAATAGGGATAGCCCACGGCCAGATGACCATATGAATACCCAGGTGTACCGGCAGGTACAGCAGACTATACCAGGCCCAGCGTTGACCTTGCCTAAAGCCGGTTGTCGAGATGACGATTACCAACACGGCTATGGCCAGCACCCAATAGCCAAAGGTGCGAAACCAGTCCTTGATGTAGTCGATTACCGCCGGGTCGGTGGTTAGCCACGCCCAACCACGATCCGGGTCGGCCGGATCGAGCGCCGGGATAACGACAATGTTGTCGTAGGCGAAGTAGGCTATCCCTAACCCTACCAGAAAAAGCAGCACCCAGGCTTGCCGTGAGACAATCCTCATTATCTTGCTCCTTGAGCCTAACATTGTACGTGATACGATAAATTTTGATAATTCTGTCCATTTGGCGAGATAACGATTAGGTGACGGTCACTTGGTCAATAACACCCATTTACTCGCGAACTCAAGGCTTTGCCCATTCAAAAGTGACCGTCACTTCCAATATATTTGACAAAAGCAATTAATTACTAGATAATAGCAAGCATTATCACTATATTCTTAAAAGACCGGAGCTGGTTTAGGAGCCAAGTTCTACGGATCACGACTTCCGTAAGAAATTAGGGTTTCGTTGGCCGGCGGCAATAAAGTGTAAGTCAAGGAGATTATAATGGCCGTTTTACAAGATGAGATCAATACCGTTAGACAGTTCAACCGCTTCTTTACTCGCCAAATCGGTGTACTCCGCGAAGGCTTGCTGCACAGCCCCTACTCCCTCACCGAAGCGCGCCTTATTTTTGAGCTGGCCCAGTGTCCTAACGTCACGGCTTCTGACTTGGGGCAGGCGTTAGGGTTAGATGCCGGTTATTTGAGCCGACTTTTGACCAAGCTGGAGCAGCAAAACTTGATCGAGCGAACCCGCTCGGATGATGACGGGCGGCAGCGATTAATTAACCTGACCGGGCAAGGGCAAGCCGCCTTCGCTTTGCTCGACAGCCGGTCGAGCGACGAAGTGGCCGAGATGCTGGCTGAATTGAGCGACGGGAACCGGCTCCGGCTGATCGAGGCGATGCACACCATCGAGACTATTCTGGACCACGGTTTTAAGTACGCCGAACCCTTTTACCTGCGCCATCAGGAAGCCGGGGATATGGGCTGGGTGATCCTCCAGCACGGCTGGCTGTATCATCAGGAGTATGGCTGGGATGAGAGCTTTGAGGCCTTGGTGGCGCAAATCTGCGCCGACTTTATCACGAACTATGACGCCGCCAAAGAGCGCTGCTGGATTGCGGAGATGCAAGGTGAGCGGGTCGGCTCTATTTTTTGCGTTAACGCCGGCGACGATGTGGCCAAGTTAAGGCTGCTGCTAGTTGATCCAAAGGCCAGAGGCTTGGGGCTGGGGACCCGCCTGGTTAAAGAGGGGATTCGTTTCGCCCGGCGAGCAGGCTATCAAAAAGTCATTCTGTGGACCAATGATATTCTGGTCGAAGCCCGGCAAATCTACGAGAAGCTGGGCTTTCAACTGGTTGAGGAGAATGAGCATCACAGTTTCGGCCACGATTTGGTGGGGCAAACGTGGACGCTACCCCTTTAACTCCGGCCTTTTCTTACTTCATACCATAGTTCTACCAGGCCGTTCCTAAAGGCGGTTACGTCTTTTAGGTGTAGGGCCTGTTCTTGGCCGATGTGGTCAAAAAACGGCGTCCCGTCACCCAGAATAATCGGCACGATGGTTTGTCTTATATCGTCCACCAGGCCAAGGCGGATAAAGTCTTTAACCAGCATGGCCCCGCCGACAAGCCATATGTTCTGGTAGTTCGGTTTTAGCCTATCGTTGACAAATTTGTTCAAGTCACCCGAGTAGAATTCGATGCTCTCTCGGTCGATCGGCAAGTTTCTGCTGGTCAACACAAACGTTGGTACGTCCCCATAGGGCCAGCCAAATTCCAGTGAAAGTTCAAGCGCATGTTCATAGGTCTTAGAGCCCATGACAAAGCAGTCTATGGTCTGGATGAATTCTTCAGGGTTTTCGCCAGTAACGCCCTGCTCGTAAGTGTCTGATGATTCAAGCCACGAAATGCTTCCGTCTGGTTTGGCGATGAAACCATCAAGGCTTGAAACCATATGTACTGTCACTTTGGATGCGTCTATTGTCATTTATCCGTCACCTTACGAAGGATCGCTTTCATCTATCTTTAAATGGGACCCAAGCGAACTGATTGTTCAAAGGTAGCCTGCTCTAATTCATTTTCATCGGTAAAGGTTAGGTGCATCTTGAGAAAATATCTATCCCCCATTCCCGGATGACGACAAGCGATAAACGGTTCTCTATCTGGAAAGATGAGTAATAAATCAACTTTTTTCTCTTTTTGCAAATACGAAGTTAGGTCAGCGAATTTGATGGTAATTTCGCGCTCGTTGGTTAATCCAATGGATTGAACGATACCTAGATCATCCTCAACGCTTACCCCTTCAAAATAACGCGTTGGCAGCGAGGCGCCTTGCTCAGTTCCTTGATCCCAAGTAATACGCACCCCAGGCCCATCGTCTAAGACCTCAAGGCCAGCGACTAACCGTGGATTAGTCATATTTTCGCCTTGAGAACACGTATCGGTCTCTGAAGCACAACCCCATAGAACCAAAATTGTGAGGCTAAACAATAGATACACAGAATAGACGGTTCTATATTTCATCTGTTAATTACCAGTTTGATACCCAATTAATTTTCAATAAAACCAAGAGCAGCGATTTAATCATTATATTTTATTATATCACAAGGGGGATTATGAATTGCCAAGGTGGTACTTAAAGATATAAGCTTGGACTTCTTCCAATAAACTGATAGTTTGCTGTAACACCAATAAGCATTCATCATGCGTATCCGGATTTTGTTGCTTTTCAAACCGGTCCAGCAAATTGAAGAAGAATTGCTGATTCATCGGCGTCAGGATATTTTCTGTAGCGGTAACATAATTGATAATATGTTGGCGTTGGGTGTTTTTTTCGCCAAGCACCAGTAACAGCGCCCGCAGGCCGAACAAAGAGAGTTTTTGAGCATCGTACATGATTTTGTCGGGCTTGTATTTTTCCAGTACTTTGGAGCAATAGAAAGCGCGCAAAGAGACAATCTGCTGGCTGAGCAATAATAATAGTTGATGTCGCAGGGCTGGCCCCGGAATTTTATTGAGCGTGCTCAACAAATCTTGCCCAAATAATAGCTCCGACTCGGCCAGCAAGCGGGCGGTGAAGAGCAGATCGGGTGGAGGAACATCATTGGGTTTGAGTAAGTGAAAATTGACAATCCATAATTTGGCGTTGAGTGCCCGTAACGAGTCCATAAGTTCTGTCAGGTCAATGGCATTCGTGAAGATGATGATGTCCAGGTCAGAATAACCAAGGTGGTAATCTCCAGTAACAACACTGCCCATAACATAGACCGCCTGGACATAGGGATATTGGGCCTGTTCAAAAAAGTGCTGAATATACTCCAGGCAGCGGTGGGGGTGATCTTGGCGATAAAGTTCAGTTTCGTCAATCATTGTTTGAGGTCGGCACAAAAGAAATAAAGTTTTGAATCTTTTGCCCCGGCTCTCCCAGGTGAGTCACCCTTTCAAGCCGGATCGTGATTGGTCCAACCGCTTGATGAATACAGCTTGAAATTTGGGAGCCAATCGAGGCGGCAGTTTGATCGCCAACGTATTTGACCACAACCGTGGCTGTGTCCTGCTGGATCACCTGATATTGAAATAAGGGAAGTTGATTCAGATGTTTAATAAAAGTGAAAGGATGCATGAGAGTGCCATCGGCTTTAATAAAAAACTGGTTGTCTCGACCCTCGAGCCGGTCTAAGCGTGGGGTTGGGGTGGGACAGGCACAGGGAGTTGTGGCTAGTTGGCCCCGGTCACCAATTCGATACCGAATCAGGGGCATACTAAAGTTACGCAAACTGGTGATGACAATCTCGCCGCTTTCGCTGGGCGGGGCCGGGCTGCCGTCCGGCTTAATCATCTCCACGATTAAACTATCATCAAGGTGATACCCCGACGAGCACGCCCGCCCGATAAAACCAAACTCTTGCGAAACGTAGCAATCCACAACGGGAGCCTGAAAATATGTCTCCAGCCGCGTTTTGTTAGTTTGAGACAGGGTGTTGCCACCGCTCAACACTAATTGGGGGGCAAGGGGATATTGCCTGGTTGGGTCTGCCTCCAGGGCAAGTTGTTGTAGAAACAATAGGTGCTCTGGAAGGCCACTCAGTAGGACGGGTTGATGCTGATGGATAAATTTGATTGTCTCCAACGGGGAACGCCAGTGGGTGGGATGGATATTGAGCCGGCGGCCATACGCATAGTTAAAGTGGGGTAGAGGGCGGCTGTATGACCGGTTATCTGGAAAGGCGGTTACAAAGATAAGGCCCGATTGGAACGGTAAAAAGTGGGTTAGCTGCACCCCATAATCGTGGACAATAGTCAATAGCGCCCTTTGCCAATAGCGATGTGTGGCTTTGTCCCACAGAATTTGGACAGGCTCGCCGGTGGAACCGGCTGTTCGGTGCAGGTGAGCACCGGCAATATCGGTTCGGTCGGAGCACAAGTCATTGAAATGTTGGCGCACGGTTTGACGACCCAATAACGGCAAGCGCTGTAAATCCGAGCGGTCCGTTATCATCTTCGGCGACAAATTCAGGCGCTTAAAGAGACGGGTATAGTAGGGGCAGGTTTCATAAGCATGCTGAATTAAACGCAGCAACTGCTCTGATTGATACGCCTGCCTGGCCTGATGCTGAAGTGGTGACCGAGCCAGAGCCGCATCGGACCGGTTCGGAGCGAGAGTATGTTGAGTGTCACCAGGCTGGCCCCGCAGCTTAACGTTAGCTTTCATTACGATTAACTTCCAGTTTGGGTTTGCTGCCCAAGGCAAATTCTCCCACCGATGTTTCTTCATAGTAATCCGTACCGATTGCTTTGGCAAACAAATCGGAGTTGCCCCCGCCAATCGCGCAGGGAGCCAAGTCCATTGCCGTGGCCACCAGATACATTGTTTGATATAAAACACCCACATCCTTCAAAATCAAGGCGTAAGCCATCGATTTATATTTCCAGTAAACCCGGGCAAAACGGGCGGTGATGGCAATCAAGACTTGAGGAGTATCCTGGTCTTCCAGGGCAAAGCGACCCCATCGTAAGAGTTGGTCAAAATAGTCATTGTTGGCCGGCAGCCGGCCAAGCTGGTGCAGCTCCGGGGCGTAATGGTATATTCCTTTGGGGATATTAAGGCAGGTGTTGACCACCAGATACAGTTCTAAACTATGCCGTGCTCCGCCAGAGGGATAAGGCCGGAGAGTCAGATCCTCCGAGTTTTTATTGATAGTGGTTTTGACCCGACCGACCCGGTAGAGAAACTCACCCAACTGGGTCTGGGTTATGGGGCGCTCGCCGTACTGTCTGATCGAACGCCGTTGCTCCAGAACAAAAGTAAAAGGAAGATCGGTTTCTTTTAACTGATCCAAATCGGGCTTATAGAGGTCAATAACCTGGTCCGACATCGGCGGTTTAGTCACAGGGGGCGGCTCGATTATCCCCTTGAGAGGATAAACTGCACCGTATGGATAACCATGTCGCCCTAACCTGCTTCTGGCGTGAAAGAGCAGATCATGAAATTCCCACGGCGCCAAGGCCCGATTCTCTTCTGCCCGACTTGTTGAGTCTTCGACTATGGCGATAGCGTTCATGTTTAACAGCAGTACAAAAAATAGTTTGGCGGCTTCCGGTGAGATGCCAGCAACTTCACGGCAAAGGTCAATATAAGTATTTGGCCTGGTCAGTCCGCCAATCAGGGCCAAACTACGCCAATCGTGCAAAATGATCTGCGCCGTGGTCAGCGGTGATTCCAGCACCATTTGCCCGTCAACCTGATGGCAATAGGCAAAGCGCGACAAAATGTATAGGTTATTTTTGTTTACCTTGTCCGTGGAAATTGAGGCAGATGGGCCAAACGGGACAAGGGTAGCCAAAGGGCCGCTATCCGTATCGACTGTTTGGCAGATGAACCCCAGTTTGATAAAGCGATCAAGATAAGCGTCAAAATCGGCGACGCCAGCCGCCCCCTCAGATTGAGCCACCAGTTCGGTAAGTTGCGGTCGGGTTGCGCCCTCGTTGTCCAAAATTCTGAAGGCAGCCAACAGGCCGGCCGGGAGGTGGTCCAGGCTTAAGGTGTTGCCCGTCACCTGTAAAACAGGCGCTTGATTAGGCGTTTCAATTAAGGCTATTTCTTTCTTGAAAGAAAATTTTATCGATGCAGGCATATGACGCCAAAGAAACCTTCTTAAATAAATATGGGAACCGGGTTGAGATCGCTTTCCGGGAGGGGCTTGGGTAGCCAACCTAACTGAACCGGCACATCATAAAGCCGCCCCGGCCCAAATCTGGGCCAGAAGTGGCGCAAGCCCGGGATGATAACCCGACAAACCGGCAGCCCGATATCCGGACGAGTTTGATCCAAGACCAGCATTTCCAGACCATGCCGTTCGGCAATTTTTATACAGGTGATAATGTCATCCTTTAAATCGTCGCTCCACAACCGTGGATGGTCGGTCCCGGTTTTGGGGTTCAGTGTTTCGTCGGGCAGCAAGTAGGGTTGATTGGCTACAGTGGCGGTTTGCCACCACCGGATCATCGTTTGATCGGTCGTAGGATAACCTGCGCCCGGGTAGGTGACCAGGGGCAGGGCCTGGTTGATCTCGGTCAAAGCACGCAGAATCCCAATTTTAGGATCAAAATGAGCCCCAAACCCAAAAATGATATCTTCAACTTGATGGTCAGTGCGCCTCGAAACGGCGGCAAAGGCAGGGATTTCCAGATCGTTAGTGAGGTCTAAAACCCACAGATCACGCCGGAGTTCCTGGTAGGCGGCCAGTTGGGTTTTAAAGAAAGGCTCGGCAAAGGTGCTCAAATCCACCGCCGGTCGCCGCAGACTGTTGTACCACCACATACTGACACAATCTCGCTCAACCAGTTCCATAAACCCGTGCAAAATTGCCTCTTCTAAATAATTGCCGGCCGCACAGCCATTTGAGTCAGCCCGACAGAAAAACTGATCCTGGGGCCAGGGATAATGATAATAGCAATAGCCCGTCGGCAAATACTTGAATTCTTGATGAGTTAAGGACCAAACGGGTGACCATTCAATTTGTTGGGTGTCATCAAACGGGTCGGGGGTAAAAAGGTATTTGAAGCCTTGAGCATTCCATTGGTGGCGATCATCGTATTGGGCCTGGCTAAAATTCAGACAGTCATTGGGATGAATGGCCGCCTGGCCCATGGCTCGATAACTGGCTCGACGCCTGACCTCATCGCCCTGAAAAACACCTCCATATCGTTCGATGGCTTCACCAAAAGCACTGGCTTGGGCCTGGGTCTCGGTTTGCCCCTTGCCGGCACTGCCGCCGGTCTGCAACCTGTCGCGTAAGCGAGACCAACTTTCAACCGATGTACCAAAATTATGGGTGGCTTTGTAGACGTAAATTGAGTGACATTCATCCCGATAAAGGTCAGTCAATTCCTTAACAATTCCGGTGATAGGACTGATAAGATGGCCATACTGTTTGAGCGTAGCTTCAGGCGGGCAAACTCGATGCCAGCCGGTAGTAGCAGTAGCGAACTCTTTTTTGCGGGGGCTTAGCCGTATGGGGGTGGGTTCTAGACGAGAACCAAATTTGGCGGTGCCGCAACTGGGACACTGAGGGCGAGGGGTTAAGCTGTGTTGCTGCGTGCTTCCCGAAACAAAATCAACGGTGACCAACTTGCCCTCAAGGCGATCGTTGCCAATACCAATAATCCACTTGAAAATTTCTATCGCGGCCATATTTAGCGCCGTTTGAAGCGTGGAAGGGAGTGTAGCCGGCGGCGGTGAGGGGCGGACCGGTTGGTGGGCTTTTCTGGCCTGAATAAACACCTCTATTTCTTGATTTTCGCCCAGGCGTTTTGCCAGGCAATGCCAGCATCCTGTTTGGTCGGGCTGGAAAATTGGCCCAAGCCAAATAGTGGCGCCAACCGGCTTGACCAGCATCCAGGGCCGCTTAGTTTGCAAGGCTTGCCGGTTAATTGTGTCCAGGCTTTCGTGCAAATAATGGTCGGCTAAGACAACATGCATATCGAACGGTTCAGCCACCCGCACGCCTAAACCTTCCAGGACAGCGACCAGCTCTGAAGCCGGAACCGAACCGAGCGAAGTGACGGCAATGTTGGTATTGGCCAGCCGCTCTTGTGCCAACTTCGGGCTAACATTCAAGAGGCTGCAGAACGCCGCCAACTGGTCCGGTATAGAGTCAACAGCTTCGGTGATATAGCCGCCCAGGTATAAATGGAGCAGCGTATAATAAATCTCGGCCACGGAGAGTTGTCCCTGCAAACGGGTTATCATGTGACGAACAGAATATTGGCCGGTTAGCAGCGGCGCCAATAAGGTGTAAAAGTGGCCGGTCAGTACAAAATGTTCTTTTTCTGCAACGAGAAACACACTATCTTCAATAACGTCTACCTGAAAGTGCGGTTTAAAGGATAGGTGGGGGTCGGTTTCAAGAAGATGCCACAAATTAGCCAGCTCGGCTACCGAGGCGTGACTATTTTCAACAACGTAATCTTCAGCGGCCAGGTGCATCAGGGCGTAAAAAATATCAGAAATAGCGACCTGCCCCTGGAGCCGATCGATGATGGTGGTGATACTATGCCGGCCATCGAGTAATGGGACTAATAGGTAGTAAGCACGCCCCGTTAGCACCGAGAAATCCTCGGCCGAAGTCAAGCGGACCGTGGCCGGCGGCGAGAGGTCAACCTTATAGTGAGGGCTGAATTTCAACGGTTTTAGTTTAAGCGCCTGGCTCTGAAGCTGGAGAGGTAAATTTTGAACTGTCGGCCTTCCCTTTGGGTTCATTTCCATTCTTAATGGGTTCGCATTTAGTCTCAAAAACTAACTACAGTGTAAATTAAGAAAGCTT
>JAGRCC010001133.1 GCA_020433785.1 Anaerolineae bacterium | reverse complement strand
ATGCCGATGAGTTTATTTTTTATGCCGTCGATGGCGCCAAGCGTATGCAAAGCCTCATTCATGATTTGTTGGCTCTCTCTCGCATTGGCCGCCGCGAGCGCGTTGTGTCTGAAGTGGATTTCAACCAACTGATTGAACAGGTTTTAATCAATCTCCAGGTAACCATCGAGCAGAGTCAAGCGACAGTAGCTTATGACTCACTGCCCACCCTGGTGGTCGATCCCACCCAGATGACCCAACTTTTACAAAATCTCATCGGCAATGCCATTAAATTTTGTGGCGATGCACTGCCTGAGGTGCGTATTTCGGCCCAAAAGCAAGCCGATCACTGGCTTTTTAGCGTTCGAGATAACGGCATTGGAATCCCTCCGGCCCAGCAAGATCGTATTTTTATGATTTTTCAACGCCTGCATGGTCGCGGCGAATATCCGGGCACGGGCATTGGTCTGGCCATTTGTAAAAAGATAGTTGAACGTCATGGTGGAGTCATCTGGGTTGAGTCGGCGCCCGATCAAGGCTCTATCTTTTACTTTACTATACCTCTGTAGTCCGTAACCGTGAACGACGCTCCATCTAAAAAGATTCTATTAATTGAAGATAATCGGGGGGATGCCCGGCTAATCCAGCAAATGCTGACCCGCGGCCCTTATGCGTTGATTCAATTACTATGGGTGGACAGTCTGTCTGAAGGATTAGCCCAATTAGCCGATCAACCCGTTGACGCTATTCTGTTAGATTTGAATTTGCCGGATAGCGTCGGGCTGCAAACATTTCAACAAGTATATGCCACTGTCCCGCAAATTCCCATAGTTGTCTTAACCGGTTTTGACGACGATAACTTAGCCGCTCAGGCTCTCCGTGAAGGGGCCGAGGATTATTTGGTCAAAGGCCATATCGATGGCCGGTTACTCGGGCGCTCCATTCGCTACGCTATCGAGCGTAAACAATTTAAGCTCGAACTCCAATTAGCCCAACAACAGCAACAAGCCATCTTCGAAGCCATCCCCGATATCCTATTTCGATTCAACCGGCAAGGCATCTGCTTAGATATCCAAGGCCCGATAACAAGATTGCCCTTCCCGTTTCAACAGTGGATCGGTCAACCGCTCGAACAACTCCTGTCCTCTGACCTGGCCCTTACCATCCAAAACAATATTGACCGGGCGTTTCTTAAAGGCCGCGTTGTTACGGATGAGTTTGATTTTACCGTTAACAACAAAATCCGTTATTTTGAAGGGCGTTTTGTCGTATGCGGCCCGGATGAGGTCTTGGCGATTGTTCGTGATGTTACCCGCCCTAAAAAGACGCAGCGAACCATGATCGAAAACAAAGAGCGCTACCAGCAGTTGGTCGAACACTCGCCCGACGGGGTTGGCGTTTGTCTTGAGGGCCGGGAGATTGTCTATATCAATCCGGCCGGTTCAAAACTATTGGGAGTTTCTGATCCGGCCAAGTTGATCGACCGAGATATCTTCGATTTTATTCATGGCGATTATATCGCTTCCGCTGAAGGCTACTGCCAGAAATTTATGGAAAAAAGAGGCCTCTCTCAAGAATTTGAGATGAAATTCGTGCGGCAGGATGGGCGAGTCATCGAGGTGGAGGTGTCGGGAATTTCAACGGTTTACAACGACCAGCCGGCGGTGCAATTGGTCATGCGAAATGTGACCGAGCGTAAAGAAAGCGAGCGGCTGCTCCGTGAAAATGAAGAGAAATTCCGCCAACTGGCCGAGTATCTGCCTAATCAAGTATTCTGGATTAGGGGGCTCACCGGGCGAATGATCTATGTGAGCCCGGATTATGAAAAAGTCTTTGGGCTGCCGTTTGATGAAGACAAGCCCGACCCTTTATTTTTTACGGAACTGGCTCACCCTGTCGATCGACAATTGATCAACTCCCTGGCCGATTTCCGTAATCAGAGCCGGTTTGGGGTCAATCACAAATATCGCATCGTTCGGCCTGATGGAGTTGTTCGCTGGATTTGGACCCGAGCCAACCCGGTTAAGAATGAAGCCGGTGAAGTTTATCGCATTGTGGGAATTTCGGCCGATGTCACTGAGCAACAGCAGTCAGAAGATCAACTCCGCATCCTGGCCCAGGGTTTTGCTAATCAGATGCAGCTTTTGCATTCTATCCTCAATACCATTGGCGATGGTGTCATTGTGGCCGATAAAAATGAAAAGTTTATTATTTTCAATCCGACCGCCGGGGAAATTTTAGGCGTAGGCTCGACTAAAGTGGCATTAAAGGATTGGCCGGAAATGTATGGCTTGCATTATGACGATGGCCAGTCTTTAGTCCCCGTCAGCGAACTTCCTATCATGGCGGCGATGCGTGGTTATCGAATTGATCAAAAAGAGTATTTTGTCAAAAACCAACAGCAAACCCACGGCGTTTATATTAGCGCCACCTCTCGACCTTTATTAGATGAAAGCGGCGAATTAAATGGGGGGGTTCTCGTCTTTAGAGACGTGACCAATTATAAACGGGCCGAACAAAATCTACGGCTAAGTGAAAAACGCCTGCGTTCGGTCGTGGAGAACATGCCGGTTTTAATGACAGCGTTTGACCAAAAGGGCCGACTAATCGTATGGAATCGGGAATGCGAACGGGTGACCGGCTATGAGGCCGCTGAGGTTTTGGGCCGTCATGATCTGGCCCAAAGCATCCTGTCAGACCCGGTAGACAACCAAAGTCTGCTTGAAAAATGGCATAAAAAAGGCAATAACTATCGAAATTGGGAGTTAGATATCGTCTGCAAAGATGGTACCGTCAAAACCATTGCCTGGTCCAATATTTCGGAGAAATTCCCCATTCCGGGCTGGACCAGTTGGGGCATCGGCATCGATGTCACCGCCCGTCGCCAGGCCGAAGATGCCCTAAAATACGAGCGCGAGTCGCTGGCCGAACGGGTCAAGCAGCGTACAGCCGAGTTAGAAGCAGCCAATGCTCAGTTGGCCCGAGCCTCTCGCCTCAAAGATGAATTTGTGGCCAACATGAGCCACGAATTACGCACGCCCTTGAACGCCATTCTGGGCTCGGCTGAAATTCTGGCCGACGAAACCTTTGGCCAGATCACCGAACAGCAAAACATCTATGTGGGTCTCATTGGAGAGAGCGGCCGCCATCTGCTTGACCTTATAAATGATATTCTTGATTTATCGCAAATTGAGGCAGAAAAATTTGAATTGAATCGGACGACGGTTGAAATTCAATATATTTGTGATATAAGTCTACAATTTATTCGCCAAGATTTGGAAAGGAAGCAGCAGCAACTCATCACGCAGTTTGACCTGAACGTCACCACGATCCAGGCTGATGAGCGCCGTCTTAAACAAATTTTGGTCAATTTATTAACCAATGCGGTGAAATTTACGCCAGAAGGGGGCAAGGTTGGCCTTGACATCGTTGGCTATGAGGCTGAGGACCGGATTGAAATCACCGTCTGGGATACCGGTATTGGTATCGCCGCTCAGGATTTGCCTTATCTTTTTAATCCGTTTGAGCAGCTAGACGGTAAGTTGAGCCGCCACCAGGAAGGCACCGGGCTTGGGCTGGCCCTGGTTTTGCGGCTGGTTCATCTGCATGACGGTCATATTACTGTCGAGAGTCAGTTGAGTCAGGGTAGTCGATTTGTTGTGTCTCTCCCTTGGTCTCGGTAATTAGGGGTTTCCTCTCTCTCTCTCTTTTCCTTGTAAATAATTATTTCACTGCTCGGCCAAATGTTTAATGCGCGTTACTAACGTATCAAGCGGAACCGGTTTGGTTAAATAATCATTAGCTCCTTGCTCCATAGCCTTGGTCATACTGCGGGCTTCAATGACCGCTGACAACACCAAAATGGGCACTTCACTAAACGACCGGATTTTTTTACATAATTTCCAGCCGTCAAGGTCGGGCATCATCAAGTCTAAGACCACGACATCCGGATCAATTGTTTGAGTAGCTTCTACGCCGTCTTCTCCCGCGTTCGTTGAGAACACCTCAAAGCCTTTTGTTGGTAGAACTAATTCCAACATACCGGTAATAGACGGGTCATCATCGATAATTAATAATTTAATCGACATAGACTCCTCATAATTCCTATTTCTTTTGCTAGATAATGATACTCATAAAAGTTCTTACCCTTCACTATATTATCATACTTTATTATTTAATTGAAGGCTGTAACATTTTTCACAGGGATTTAAAGCCAAGACAATTATGGTGAGGTAAATTGAGGTTAATCAGAAGAATAGGGGGAAAAGACACAAACTACGGGGTACCAAGCCTTGGCCGGAGGATATGATATTTTTAAGTACAAATACGAGATGGTTTTATTCAAGCTACGCTAAGACCAGCTGGTCTAAGGCTAACACCTAAAGTGGAGATAAAATGATAAAGAGATGAGGCGATTAGGAATTGACTATTGACATCGCCTCATCTCCACTTTCCTATCAAATTGTGCAATTATTTGATAAGCATTTCTTAGTACAGTGTAAACAAAGAAAGG
>JAGRCC010001132.1 GCA_020433785.1 Anaerolineae bacterium | reverse complement strand
GCTGGACCTGGAGTACAATGGCCTACTATCTAGGCGAACAACCTGAACTTCGTGACCGGGTGATGAAGTATGCCTGGTTAGATCACGCGCCAGTTCCGTGGCAGCTAAAAACTATCTGGGCTCATCACCGCTATATATTGGGACATGTTACCGCATAATCACAAAAGGACCATTTTGCTATGACAATTCTTGTTACTGGAGCAGCCGGTTTTATAGGTAGTAATCTAACCGAAACCTTACTCAAGCAGGGCGAAACGGTGGTCGCCTTGGACAACTTTAATGCGTATTACGATCCGCAGCGAAAGCGGGCTAATATGGCCACGTTTCAAAATCATCCCAATCTTCGTTTTTATGAGCAGGATTTTTGTGATGCGGCGGCGGTCCAGCAACTCTTTGCTGAACACCAGCCCCAAGCCATCGCTCACTTAGGCGCGTATGGGGGAGTACGATACTCCATTGGTCGAGCGGATTTGTACACCCAAGTCAATATTGTCGGGACGGTTAATTTATTAGAGGCGGCCCGTATCCATGGAACCGAGAACTTTGTTTTTGCCTCGACGTCTTCGGTTTATGGCCACACCGAACAGATCCCCTTTATTGAAACCGATCCCTGCAACCTGCCGTTAGCCCCCTATCCGGCCAGCAAAAAAGCCTGTGAAGTAATGGGCTACACATATTACAATCTCCACAAAATGAATTTTACCGCCCTTCGTTTCTTTAGCGTATACGGCCCCAAAGGTCGGCCCGATATGATGCCGTTTATGGTGACCGACCGCATTGTCAAAGGCGAAACGATCAAGCTCTTCGATGCCGGTCAGATGAAACGAGACTGGACTTATGTTGACGATATCGTGAGTGGCATTATTGCGGCTTTGCAGCGGCCGCTCGGTTACGAAATCATCAATCTCGGCCGCGGCGAGCCGGTTCTTATGGCCGATTTTGTGGAAATCATCGAAGACCTGGCCGGCAAGTCGGCCAAGCTGGACACCCCCCCGGCTCCCGCTAGCGAGCCCAAAATCACCTGCGCCAACATCGACAAAGCCCGCCGCCTGCTGGATTATGACCCCCAAACGCCTGTAGTCGACGGGCTAAACAAACTTTGGGCGTGGTATCAAGCCAGCATCCTGGACTAAATGAAAAAATACAAACGCCTCTGGATCATTCTCTTTTTGAGCATTGTTACTGTCGTTGGCCTGATGCGATTTGGCAACCTGGAATTTAGCCCGACTACCCTGGCCAGGGTTAAGCCAGGCTGGTTTAGCCTGATCTTCGTCGCCTTCTATATGAGCGTTATCGCCCGAGGCTGGCGGTGGCGACGCATATTAAAAACAATGGGTTGGACGGTCGGCTCCATATATGCCATCGCCTTACTGACGGCCGGCCTCTTTACCAGCGCCATCTTGCCGGCCCGGGCCGGCGATGTCGCCCGGGTGGTGATGCTCAAGCAGGATTACCAGATTCCGATTTCACAAAGCATCGCCTCGATTGCGGCGGAACGAGTTTTGGATGTTTTTGCTATCCTTAGCATGGCGATCATCGGTGCCTGGTGGGCCTTACCGGGCCGCGTCCCGGATTATGTTGTACAGTTGGTCCTTGCTGTGGCCGGGTTACTGGGTTTAGGAATATTAGGTTTGGTCATAATTCCTAGTATAGAGAGCTTCCTACGCGAAAGCACATTCTTAAAACGGATCGTTCCGGCTAAACTTTGGCCGTTTTACCAAAAGCTCTTAGATTTCGGTTTTTCGCTGATTCAGGGCATTAGAATTTTGGGAAAGAATCCGGGGGCGCTCATCTTCATTATTGGTGAGAGCTTTGTCATTTGGGTGTATGATGCGC
>JAGRCC010000142.1:11197-12561 GCA_020433785.1 Anaerolineae bacterium | reverse complement strand
GGGCGAGATCGACCGGCGAACGTTCTTGAAACGGGCGACCACTGCGATCGGAAGCTTGGCTGCGGCGAACACGTTGCTGGCCGCCTGCGCCGCCTTTCCCAACGAAGACGCGCCCCCGGTCGTCGACGAATCGCAGCCGGCGGTTGCGCCCGGTATGGAAGCTAAGGGCGACTTAACCGTCGGCATTGTCGAGTATCCCGACACCGATGACGAAACATTGATGGGGTACCTGGCCTATCCCACCAGCATTGCAGCCGCTCCGGCCGTCATCGTCATTCAGGAGTGGTGGGGGCTTAACGACCACATCAAGGATGTCACGCGCCGCTTTGCCAATGAAGGTTTTGTTGTGCTGGCGCCCGACCTATACCACGGCCAGGTCACGACCGAGCCGGACGAAGCCCGTAAATTAATTATGGAGTTAGACAATACGGAAGCGATCAAGGAAATCCAACAGGCTATCGCCTATTTGCAAGGGCGGGAGAATGTCAGCAGTGACAAAGTGGGGGTGGTTGGCTTTTGTATGGGCGGAGGGTTGGCTCTGCGTACGGCCTTGGCCTCTGATGCCGTCGGCGCCATTGTGTCTTTTTACGGCCAGCCGCTCGATCCGGCGGAGGCCGGCCAGGTTAAAGCGCCCATTCTGAGCTTTATCGGCACCGAAGATAACACCCCGGTCGAGGCCGTCGAGACGATGCACGCCGCTTTTGAACAAGCCGGCATCAAAAACGAGTATCATGTCTATGAGGGTGCCCAACACGCCTTTTTCAACGACACCCGCGAGAGCTATAACGAACAAGCCGCCACCGACTCCTGGCCCCGCACTCTGGCCTGGTTCCACGAAAATTTAGGCTGATGGTTTAGACAATTCGACCAGACCTGACAGGTTTTCACTCAGTTGCTCCAGTTTACATCGTATTCCAACCGCAAGAAGCGTTATCGCAAACGTAATTTCGGAACCCTGTCAGGTCTGATTTATCGAACTCAACCCCGTAACCTCGCGGGGTTTTGCATTTAAATTCACGAATTTCTCCCCCAAATTTGCACAAAAACTGCATAATTGCGGCGTACACTGAGGGTATCTAATCAATACCCAAGGAGATACCTACCTCATGCTGTGGTTAAAGAAAAACTGGCTGTGGCTGGTTGTCAATGTTATCGCCGTTGTGATATTAGTTTCAATGCTCAATAGTTTTAGCTTCGATTTTTCCGACGGTATTGTGCCGACCGTCACCATCGAGCAAAGTAGTTTTGATGGCCCGGATCGCATCCCTGACGATGCGGTTCAAGCCTTCTCGGCTGTAGATACCGCTGATAATGGGGTACAAGACGCCTCGGCTGAAAACACCTTTGCCCGAGAACCCCGCTCG
>JAGRCC010000142.1:0-11154 GCA_020433785.1 Anaerolineae bacterium | reverse complement strand
CCATTCGCTGGCTGGTGCTGTCGTTGTCCTGTACGCCGCTTTATATTCTGTTCAACTGGCGGCAAATGTTGTCCATCAAGAAAGCAACGGGGCTGTATGCCTTCACCTACGCCCTTCTCCACTTTCTATTCTTTGCCGCCGATCGGGGTTGGAATTTGCTGGCGACGTTCGATGAGTTCAACTTTGTCATGGGTCTGATTTCGGTGCTGATTATGGTCCCGCTGGCCCTGACCTCCACTGAGTGGTCGATGAAGCAAATGGGGCGGGGCTGGAAATTGTTGCACCGGGCGGCCTACGCCGCCGGTATCTTCGCCGTCCTGCACCTGGCTTTCTTGGGTGAAGGCTCAGCCGTGCTGTACGCGGTCTTGTTGGCCGCCGGCTTTGCCCTGCGCCTTCCCAAAGTGAGAAAATCCATTGCCAATTGGCACGCCCATCGCAAACACAACCAACTCAAACCGCTAACGGCCAAAAGCTAAATCACCAACGAGCGACAGCCGGCCTGGCTGCCGCTCGTTTTATTTGCATCTTTAGTAGCGAGACTTCATAATTTGAGGTGGGAAGATGGTTAGTTAGTTAGTTAGTTAGTTAGTTAGTTGGGTGGGTAAGCTGTTTAGATCAAACGAACCAACCATCCATCCAACAAACTATCCAACTATCCAACAACAAGGAGAACGGCTATGTCAACACCAATTACCGGCCAATCAATCTTAGTTGTCGACGACGATAAAGAAATCGTTCGCTTGGTGCGGGCCTATCTGGAGAAGGCCGGCTATCAGGTGCTGACCGCCTACGATGGCAGTACGGCGCTGCATATTCTGCGCCGAGAACGGCCCGCGCTGGTGGTTCTCGACCTGATGCTGCCCGATCAGGATGGCTGGGACATCACTCGCCTGGTGCGCAGCGACCCGGCCTTGGCCAATACACCGATTATCATGCTCACCGCCCGCATCGATGACACCGATAAGATCATCGGGTTAGAGCTGGGCGCCGACGACTACGTTACCAAACCGTTCAACCCGCGCGAGGTCGTAGCCCGGGTTCGCTCGGTGCTGCGGCGGGCGCACAGCGGCCCATCGACGCCCCAGTCACGTCTGCTAAAAATCGGCGATTTAAGCATGGATGTCAACCGGCATCTGGTCACATTGCGCCAGCAAGAGGTCGAACTCACCGCTACCGAATTCAACTTGCTAAAAGTGCTACTGGAAAACCCCGGCTATGCCTACACCCGCAGCGAACTGATTGAGCAAGCTCTCGGCTATGAATACGAAGGCTCAGAACGCACCCTCGACAGCCACATGCGCAACCTGCGCCGCAAAATCGACCCCGATACGGAGCGGCCCTCTTACATCCAAACGGTGTATGGGGTGGGTTATCGGCTAATGGAACCTTAGTAGTAGAGATTGGAGATTAGAGACTGGTAATTAGTAATTGGTAATTGGCAGATAGAATTAGGCTAAGGGTCTGCTCTATCTTCTAATTTCTAATTTCTTTGCCCGACAAGACGTCTTGTTTTGTATTTGAGAATTTCTCAATGGGTTCTAATTACCCCGTCTCCCACTCTCTGTGGAGGCAGGTAATGAACAAACTCTGGGTACGACTTAGTTTAGGCTTTAGCGGCATGGTCCTATTAGCGGTCTTTGGGGTGGCCCTGGCCGGCTTTTTGGTGGGGCTGGCCGAACAGCGGGATCGCCAGGAGTTTGATCGAACGCCCCCCAGAGAGGTGACCGAGTTAGCCGGTGATTTATCCTCGTACTACCGGCAGCGACGAGACTGGTCCGGCAGCGATGTGATTATCCTACGCGCCCAGGCTGAGGACAATTTAAGAAGACGCCACGACAGATCCCCCCTCTATGTTTTAACCGATGCCCAAAAGCATATCATTTATTCGATCGAGCCTGATCAAATTGGCCGGCCCCTAACCCAAAATAATGAAGATAACCTGATCCCCATTCAACTCGATAACCAAATTGTCGGCTATTTAGGTCTGGTATCGGCCTATCGTTTTGGAGACGATGATCCCCCCTCATTTTTACACATCCTCGGCCAGACGCTGTTTACCACCGCCGGTTTGGCCGCGGTCGGTGGGATTGTCTTTGGCATCCTGATGAGCCGAACGCTCACCGCGCCCCTCAACAACCTGGCCGAAGCGGCCCGCTCGATTGGCGCGCGCGACTTGAGCAAACGCGTCGAGGAAAAAGGCAGCGACGAGCTAATCGCTGTGGCCCGCGCCTTCAACGAGATGGCCGCCGACTTGGAGTCAGCCGAGCAACTCCGGCGCAACCTGCTGGCCGATGTGGCCCACGAACTACGCACGCCTTTAACTGTCGTTCAGGGCAACCTCCGGGCTATTCTCGACGAGGTCTACCCGCTCGATCAATCGGAAATGGCCCGGCTGTACGAGCAGACCCGCCTGCTAAGTCGTCTGGTCAATGACCTACACGAACTGGCCCAAGCCGAAGCCAAACAGCTACCCCTCAACCGCGATGAAACCGATATCGCCCGCCTGGTAGGCACCGTCAGCGACACCTTCCGCCCCAGCGCCGAGGCCAAAGGCATTACCCTCAACAGCGAAATTGCTGCGGATACCCCACCCGTTCAGGTTGATGCGGCTCGTTTGACCCAGGTCTTGCAAAACCTGCTGGCCAACGCGCTGCGCCACACGCCCGAAGGTGGCCGCATTACCATTCAAGCCGGGCCGGACGGCGACTCGCTGCGCCTGTCCGTTGCCGACACCGGCGAGGGCATCCCCCCGGAACACCTACCCCACGTTTTCGACCGCTTCTACCGCACCGATCACGCCCGCACCCGCGATCGCGGCGGCGCGGGCTTGGGGCTGGCTATTGTCCGGGCATTGGTCGAAGCCCACGGCGGCTCGATTAAAGTAACCAGCGCCGGCGTGCCGGGTCAGGGCAGCACGTTTACAATCTTGCTGCCATTAAAAAGTTAGGACCACAGAACCAGTAAAACAGATCGCACCCTTCGGTACGACTTGGCCGCCCCGGGGGATGCGGCGGTTTGTCGGTTATCTCGGCTATTTTCTTTTGACATCTAACCAATAAACTGATATTCTTGTCCTGCTGCCAAAGCTCGACCTTGAACTACACCTTCGATGACGTTCCATTCACCTTCCTGATATTTCGGTCCCCCACCCAAACTACGAACGCTCCTCCAAAACTTTTGCAAACGCATTGATTTCCAAAAAGTGTCGCCGCCGACGGCTTTCAAAGTCACGCGGCCGGTATTCATCGAATCTCAGTTGTTTAAAGGGACGGCAATGACTAACGAACAAGCCCCGGTTAGCTATACCGATCTTATTCGCGGTAATTCAAATTTTCGTTTGATGTGGTTCAGCCAGCTCATTAGCCTGCTAGGTGATTGGTTTAACCTGATTGCCGCGACCTCGCTTATCGCAATCCTGACCCAATCAGGCACGGCATTAGGCGGGCTGCTGGTGTTATATATGTTAGGTCCCTTTCTGGTGAGTCCAATTTCAGGAGTGATTGCGGATCGCTATAATCGAAAGTACATCATTGTGTCGGCCAATGTGGCGCAAGCCGTGACGGTACTGGGCTTTCTATTGGTGCGCGATGCCAGCCAGATCTGGCTGTTGTATGTTCTCACCGGCATTCAACAGCTTTTAAGCGGCTTTTTGTTACCGACGCAAGACGCTATGCTGCCCGAAATCGTCTCCGATCGTGAAATCGGCGCGGCCAATACGTTAATCAATGCCAGTTGGTCGGTAATGTTGACAATTGGCGCCGCCCTGGGGGGCTTGGTTGCCAGTACCTGGGGTATCTACTGGGCTTTTACGATTGATGCCCTAACATTTTTCGCTGCCGCGATCTTAATCGCCTGGATACTATACACCCCAACCCCGAAAGATGAAGCGGCCGACAACTCGATTAGAGCCGGGCTGCAAGAATATGTCGATGGGCTGCGTTACCTCAAAAAACATATCGACTTATTGTTTATTGCACTACACAGCGCCGCCAATGCCCTCATTATTTCGGTCGGTATTATGGCCATTCAGGTGTCGATCTCGCAGCAGCATTTTATCATCGGGGCCGACGGCGGTTTCGGCCTTGGGCTTATGTTTGGTGCAACAGGCATCGGTACGGGCATAGGGCCATTTATCGCCCGCCGATTTACAGGCGATCGAGACCGCCCCTTGCGCATTGCCATCGCTATCGGTTATGTCGTGTCTTGCCTGGGCTTACTGTTAGTCGCACCCCTGGCCAGTTTTGGATTAGTTTTGTTAGGGTTCCTGCTGCGCGGCGTCGGCGGCGGTTTGGTTACGGTTTTACCTAAACAACTGTTAATGCAGTTAACCCCAAACCACGTTCGGGGCCGGATCTTTTCAACTGAGTATGCCTTATTCAGCTTGTTTGGCGCGATAGGTGGGGCGGCGACCGGGTGGGCTTTAGACACCACGCTGGGTCTATCCGGCGTTATCGTAGGGGTAGCCGGCTTAATTTTGATCCCCGGCCTTCTTTGGGCGATATGGATTGGCTTGGGTCAATCGATTCAGCCCATCGCGGATGATGCCAGCTTGGAAACTCAGTAACCTCACCCGTTTGGCCGGAGCCCATTTCATCGGGCGTTCTATTTATGAAGATTCAGGGATATACATACATCTGAAGCCGAACACAAAATCATAAGATATCGGATTTAAAGCCAGGCGACGCGTTGTAGGCAGGTGTCTAATATGAGACAACCACGAAGCGCCGCGTAAGACCTTATTGGCTTCATCATAACTATCAACGGTCCATTCCCACACGTTTCCGGCCATATCGACACAACCATACGGGCTATCACCTTGAGGAGAGTATCGGCCCACAGAGGTGGTTGTCCCTACTTTACCGGCGAAATTGCATAATTCAACCGTCGGTGGCTGCGCACCCCAGGTATATTCTTGCCCATCGCAGCCACGGGCCGCTTTTTCCCAGGCGTGTTCGGTGGGCAACTGCTTACCGGCCCACGAGGCGTAAGCGTGGGCATCGTACCAAGAAACATACACCACCGGATGGTTAGCTATCTGCGAGGGATAAGCCGGCCCCTGCCAGTGATGCGGCGGGTCATAATTGGTGTCCGATACAAAACGGGCATACTCGGCATTGGTAACCGGCGTCTTATCGATCCAATATTCCGGCACATAGATTTTTTCAAGTTCAGGGCCGCACAGAAAATCTCCGGCCGGAACCTGAACCATCTCCTTGCCATCCTTGTCCCAAATCATTGCCTTTCCCCTAACGCTGCTAAGCAAATGGATGCGGATCATCATTGAGCTGATCCACTTCGGTCGGCGCCTCGCTAAAGTCCAAATGCTGAGGCAGTTCATACAAGCGGGGGCAAGCCAATCGCCGCGCCTGCCGGCCAAAATAAATGGGTTGAAATCCGGGCAACACCACTCTAGCCGTATGTAAACCTAATCGGCCCATATCAGGCGGCGTCATATTACAATAGATGAGATCCTGACCCTGGGAGCGCAAAGACGCGACCAATGCGGTTAAGCGAGCCACGGTTGACTCATCACTCCGCATCAACTCATGGGCTGACCAATCGAGCGAGATGACCGGCTGGTTTAACAAAAAATCAAACGCCGGCCGCGTAGCCGGATTGGCGTAACGAAGCGCGTGATCGGACGTCACTTTGACCAGAGACGGATTGGACACGAGCGACTTGATCTGTTGCTGTGTCTCCGGTTTGTGCAGCGTCGCTTGCATTCCGGTTCGAGTTTGAACCGCTTCAAGAATGGCTTGACGCGCGGCCCGATCCGGCTCGATATCAGCCCCTAGCCCCGTTACTACTGCCGGGCCGGAACCATCTAGCTGCACAGCCAATGCCAGAAAGACGAAACAAGGTTGATCGGTCGGGATCTGAATTAATCGAAGCGCGACCTGTTTTCGCCGATAGGTTTCACATAGTTCGACCAACTGCCGATCAGGGTGGTTGCTGACATCGATTTGCCGGCAAGGGAGGCGATTAAGCCAGGTGATGATAAAAGCATCTCGCTCGATAACCTCTAACGTCGCTCGTAAAATAGCCTCCGCCAGGGTTGTCCCCGTAGCCAGGCCATTGGAGGTGGTCGGGCAAATAAACTCTTGCGGCTGTGGCGGCTTATACGTCATGAATACGGCTAAGGCCGGAATATAAACTTCGTCGCCGGTCACCAGCGAGCGAGCCGCGACCCAACCCAGACGGCTTTCATCTTGATAAGGCACATAAGGCAGGTGCTCATACTGAAACGGCAGATACAAACCCAACTGCCGGGGATCGAGCGCTGCTTTGTCGAGGTCGCTTCGCCGGGCATAGACAATCTCATCGTAGCTCCAGCATAATCCGGCATAAGACTCAATTGCTTCCCCCAACGCTCCGGCCCGAGCCGCATTTGAGTTTAGCCCTTTGCCCAGCGCATGCAGAACCCGCCGATCATCGTCAGCCACAGGCTGATGATTCGCCAACTCGGCATGGAAAAAATGGGCCTGATCCCCGTCGTTATTGAAAATCGGGGAGGTACTCTTGACGACACCGGTCTGTGAGTCTACCAATTGAGAAGCGACAGCCAGCAGATCACCGGCTGATGATGGCATCGACGCCAATTCCGTCAGGATAGGCTGAGACCGTGGCCAGATCGACCGACCGTGGCAAATCGAACAGTCAGGTTTCTGCAAGACAGGATGCACGTTTGTTTGTGAAGTGAGGGCATTAAAGGCCAACACCTGGCCCATCAAGGTGGATTGGCTCAGCGACAGCAAATGTTTAAAGATGTCCATTACAGCCATACTGGCTAAATACGGCATCATCGCCGGCAACACGCCCCGATGATGGAGAACGGGTTCGTGGCGCTGGCTCAAATACGTTTCATACGCGATCGCTTCATCGATGCTGTCGGCCGTGGCCAACCGGCGCCGGCGAAAACAATCGTAACAGGCCGTTTGGCCGGGGGCTACCAGCGGGCCAACCCACCCCATGTGTCCGGCTGCCTCTACATAGATCGCCGGAATTCTCCATTTCAAACTGGCTTGATTTAGCCACTGATTGGCGGCCAGAAAGCCTCGATCGAAACAGCCGATCACAAAATGATGATCGGCGACCAGTGCCGCCATCGTCTCAGGGGTTAGGGCTTGAGTTTCGGCAGTGACAATCTCGGTTGTGGTCGGGTGAGCAGCCAGCATGGCTTTAACCACCTTTTGCCGGGGTTTCCCAATTGAATCGGTATTCGCCACCGGCATCAAAGCAAGATTACCAGGGTGGCAGGGAAACGGATCGACCAGCGTCAGACGACCGATGCCACATTGTCCCAAAATCGAGGCGATATGAGCCCCAGGCCCTTCTAACCCGACAATCGCGATGTGAAAGGCTCGCAGCTTTTCTATCGAGGCGGTCGGCGGCAGACCCAAGGTATTGAGCATGGTCAAGAAAGGCTCCAATACTTGCTCGGCCATGGGTGCCATATGCTGCGGTTTATCTAAGCGCTGTAAAATCTGGATTTGAACCAACTGATCGAGGTAACCTTGTAACACCTCTGAAGGGGTATCGGTCAGCTCAGCCGTCAGTTGGTCGAAGCTGCGTTGACCATCGAGCAGGGGGAGTATCTGCTCAACAAAAAAAAGGGACGACTCGCCGCCAAGACGAACCGCCACTCGATCGGAGCGAAATAACATCTCATTATTAGGCAGAGGTACAACATCGATGTCGGGAGACAATCGATAATATCGTGGCTGCTTCGAGTTCATTGAGTTGAACGAATTGACCTAGCGCTCTTCATCCGGGGGCGGCTCGCCAAACAAATTCGACAAGGCCCCATCCCAATAGGGACCCAGCGCCCGCATTAGCTCAGGCCGACTATCGGCAAAGTGCGCCAGATGAACCATAGCCGAGCGTCCGGCGTACGTTTCGACTCGTTTACGGATGGTGGTTCGCACCTTTTCAAAGTTTGGATTGGTTTCGATATGGACGGTGAACACTTCCGGCGGTTGAAAAAATACCATGAAGTTGTCTGATTGTCTGGCGCGATATTGATGTAATGGCGAAAAGTAAATTACAAACCACTGCCGGCCGGCAAAACAGTATCTAAACAATCTCGAACTGGGATCGGTATGGGCATTTTTGGGCCAGGGCGACGGATCTCTTTGATTAAGGTCTTGCAAAAACGACCAGAATATTGAAGCGCTGTCTCTAAATGACCCGGCGGTCCCATCCGCTCTCGGCTGCTTGAAGATACACATTAGCCCTTCATATTTGCGCTCCTCCATGGTTCGTTCCCGCGTAATTAGCGTGGCAAAATCGCTAAAACAGGTGCTTAAACTCGACAGCGAATTCTCGTCATCCATGGCGTTATAAAATGAAACGTAGAGGTATTTTTGTTGAAAGGCGGCCAGGCCAAACAAACACGGAAAGCCACTCTCATCCGAGTCCGGCTGCGCACCCTGGCTCATTAGTTCAGCAAATTGATGGTAGCCATCTTTGTGCCACGGCAGCGGCAGCACCGCCAGCGACTCATCGATCTGTTTTAATGAGACCGGCTTAAGCGAATTACCGTGTTCGTCAAAATAGGTGTCCATAATTTTCTTGATCAAACTCTTCTAACTAGCGTAGCAAAATTTTCACAATTTCTATGGGGCTTATTAGGCATTGATACGTTCAGCCGTATTTCACCATAGCCCAGACATCCCGTCTGAATCGCTACCGGCTGGCGAACGACAACTTAGGCCACACGCCTAAGGTTACCGGCAATTCCCAAACAGGATATCGGTCATGCCGCTCTTTTGCTCGGGATGGTCCAGGCTATCACTGACTTTCTTCAACTCCGACAACTCTTTGGCCAGTTTATCTTCCAACTTCACGAAATCTAATTTTAATTCTTTCATGGGTTGTCTCCTTTGATATCAATTAAAAATCAGCTTGTAAAGCCCAACGATAGAAATTGCGAAAGCTTTGCCACGCAGTCCCCGGTAAATTTTGAACCGATTTAGGCAAGCCGGCGAAATCCGGCAGATTTAGAGTGGGTATTTTAGCGATTGAGTAGTGAGCGCAGACGAAATCCGATAGGGAGACAGTAAGACGAAACCAAGACGGGTGGGGGTGAAGCACAGAACGGCATAGGGTTAAGATTGTAAGGCGCGATTATATCATAAGGGTTAAATGGTGTCTAATCCTAACAACCTAATACACAACGACAAACTATCGATCAGCAAAATTCTTTTGACACTTAAGCCCTAAGCTGTTATCCTTGGCGAATTCCTAACGTCTCAGTCTGATCCGTCCTTTATATATGACCAACACAACGTTTCTAACTGAACAGCGCCGGCAGCAATTGGCCTTGGCCTTATACCTGCTCATCTTCCTGGTGATCCGCTTAACCAATCTAACCGACCTACCCGTCACGGTTGACGAATGGCGGCATATTATTCGATCCGAAGTCACCCTGACCGACGGCGATCTGTTTATCGGGATGCGGGAAGGATTTAAGCAGCTCTATGTCTGGCTAGTGGCGGCGGTTCTGCCGCTGTTTCAGGACCACGTTTATGCCGCCCGCTTCATCTCGGTCTTGGCCGGGGGGGCGACGGGTCTGCTGTGTTACCAACTGGGGCAGACGTTGTACGGCAGCCGGCGCATTGGCTGGCTGGCAGCCTTCATCTATCTGATCAGCCCAATGGCGCTGTTTTACGACCGGACGGCGCTGTCCGATACGCTGCTGACGATGTTTACCGCCGCCGGCCTCCTGTTCAGTTTCCACCTGTGGCGACAGCCGACGTTCAAATGGGCCGTGGTTTTGGGTTTAATCTTCGGCCTGGGCGCATTGACCAAAGCTTACGCGGCCTTGTACTATCCGGCTCCGATTTTATTTTGGCTGCTGTTGGGTCGAGACATCCGCTGGGGACGCATCGTCAAGTTGCTAACGGTGGTCTACGGGGTGGCCTTTCTCTTCTGGCTGCCGATATTCATCACCGGCTTGAATATCTTTGAAGAAGATCACGCTCAAAAGCTGATGACCACCGAGCCGGCGGGCAGCTGGACCGGCACGGTTTGGAACAATCTGCTGACCAGCGGCGATTGGTTTAGCGCCTATCTCACCTGGCCGATGATCGCCTTTTTTCTTCTCTCCCTCGGCTGGATCATCCTCAAACGCGACAAGATGGGGCTATGTCTGGCCATTCTTATCGGGCTGAACGTCAGCACCTTTATGCTCATTTTGAAATACGCCTACGCCAAATATTCGCTGCCGGCCATCGTGCCGATCAGCCTCATCATCGCTTGGGGCATCGAGCAGTTGGCCGGGTGGCTAATGACCGTCTGGCAGCGACGCACGGCTCCCGCTCGGCCGGAGATGGCGCGGTGGGGGTTGGCTTTAGCTATGGGGCTGCTGCTCAGTTGGCCGGCCATCCGCTTCGACTATTTCATTCTGTTCGATATGCCCGGCGCGCCCCTCCCGGCTGAAGAGCGCAGCGTGTTTGTCGAAGGGCGTTTCGCCGGCTATGGCTTGCGCGAGAGCGCCGCTGTTGTGGCCGATCTGGCCCGGCGTTTCCCTTCGGTGATTATCCTGGAAGGCACCAATCAGTTAGACACGCTGTTCTCGCTCGATGTTATCGGTATGAGCGTCTACTTGCGGCAGGTCGATAACATCACTTACACCACACTAGCCAACCTCGATGCCCAAACCTTACAACTGTTAGACAGTTATGCCGCTCAGGCCCCAACGTTGACCCTGAGTACCTTTAACACCACCGGCGAGCTGCTGCCCACCTTTGCCGCCCCGCTGATCGACAATCCGCAAGCCTGGCCCCTGGCTTCCTTTGTAAAACCGGGCCACACCCATAAAGTCGTCCTGTATCAATGGTTGTTATGGCCTGACCTCGCCCTGCACTGGCTGCAACAAGGCGGCGATACCGATCCACGTCTGGCCGGCCCCCCCGCAACCGATGCTCTAATCACCGCGACAGGCGGCGCGCTGCTGCCGTTCCCGCAGCCGGCCGATCCGTCGCCCGAGGCCCTGCATCAGGCTTTGACCGGTGCGGGCATCGACTATGTGCTGGTCAACGCGGACATGGTCAACCAGCAGCCCACGATTTTCGCGCCTTACGTCACCGTCGAGGCAGGGCGCTTGCGCTTTAACCAGCCGCCGCCCGATTGGTATCTGGCTGTGGCTTATCC
>JAGRCC010000141.1 GCA_020433785.1 Anaerolineae bacterium | reverse complement strand
GGGCAAATTCGGCTCGGCAGCGAGACCGGCCGGCTGTACGCGCAAGGGACGGCCCGCGTCGGCGAGCATTTTCAGGTGCAGCGCGTGCCGGTCATCAAAAAACAGGCCATCAGCGCCTACGATCCCCGGGTGATCGAGATTACCGGCATCACGATGATGGTCACGGCCCAGGGCGCCGACCACACCGCCGGCAATGTGCCGCGCATGGAAACTGCCGACAAAGAATTAGATGAATTGATGGCGGCCAGCCTGTCGGCCCAAATGACGAACGCCGCCGTCGATTCGTTGGGCCTGTGCGTCTTCGGCAACAGCGTGACCAAGCCCAACGTCGATTTTATCGTTGATACCATTAACAGCGCCCACGGCACTCACCTGACCGTTGACTTTTTCGACCAACTGGGCCGCGACACCCTTCTTATGGAGCGCGAGTTCAACCGCCTGGCCGGCTTTGCCGTTGCCGACGACGAACTACCCGAATTTTTCTACACCGAACCGCTTTACCCCAAAAACCGCACCGCCCGCTTCCACGCGCCCGAAGTTCACCCGATTTATGATCGCTTGGCGGCCAAGCCGAAGGATGTGGGGGGGTATTGAAAACCGCTTTCCCAAATGCAATAACGCTGATCTTCCCCTTACTTGGTCAGCTTCTACAGGACGAGGCTTGTACGGTTCGATGACATCGCACGCTGGCGAAAGCCTTGTCCTCATGTCATTTCGACGAGCTTGCGAGGAGAAATCCCCCAGGACGTTCTTTTGCAAACCATATTTCGGGGGATTTCTCGCTCCTTCGTCGCTCAAAATGACATGAAACAAGTTGAGGTTTTACATGGATCCACTTACCCACCTATTCATCACCCGCAAAGTTATCGGCACCAAACCAACCGTTGTTATTGCCGGTTTGGCTGCCGATACGCCCTTTTATGTGACCTACCCGGCCTGGGTGGCCCGGCAAGGCCAGTTTGCGGCTGCCTTTCAAAGCAATGAATGGCCTGAAGCGCCACAGTGGATGAAAACGCTGCACCACTTTTGTCACAGCCTCCCGGTGCTGCTGGCCGTAACCCTCGTGATCAAATTCATCACCGGCAAATGGCCTCTCGCTGCGTTGGCCTGGGGTCTGCACATTGTGATCGATATCCCGACCCATTCCCGCCGAACTTGGGCCCCGCAGTTCCTCTGGCCGCTGTCACCCATCACCGTCGACGGTGTATCGTGGACGGATGTTGCCATTCCAGCTATAAATCGCGCCGTTAATAAGATTTTCGGCCCACTTAGGGGGATTAGCTAAAAAACTTCCAACGTGGGTGCGGAAATAGGTGTGTTTCATGTCATTTCGCAGCGTCAGCGGAGAAATCCCTGTGCCAATCGAATGACAAAGTAGCTGGCTGGAAAAACTTAAAGCAACAATACCAATTTCCCAGGCAATTGCTTCATAATTGAGACCATCTGAGGGATTTCTTCGCCTCCGGCTACGAAATGACATGCGGAACTTTAATGAGCGCACTGCGGTGTTAACGGCACACAGACGGTCCCGATAAAATAAAATGACGATAGAAATCTGTGTCTATCTGTGTTCATCTGTGGACCGCTCTTTAATCGCGCACCACCTGCCCCCGCTTAATCACCGTCGCCACCAAATTACCCCCAAACTGATACGCCAAATGGCGATAATCCGGCGCAGCGACGATCACCATATCGGCCTGCTTGCCCGCTTCCAGCGACCCCACCCTGTCGCCCAAGCCGATGGCGTAGGCGGCGTTGCGGGTAACCGCGTTGAGTGCCTCAGCCGGTAAAAGCTTCTGGTAGCGGCAGGCCATCGCCATCACCAGCGGCAGCGACGGGCAGGGGGCCGAGCCGGGGTTAATATCGGTCGATAGCGCCAGCGCCGCCCCGTCATCGATCAAGGCCCGGGCGTCGGCAAAGTGGGTGCTGCCTAAATTGAAGTTGACCGCCGGCAGCACCACGCCCACCGTCTCCGAGGCGGCCAGCACGGCCCGCTCCGCCGGGGTGGTCACGTCGAGATGATCGACCGAGACCGCGCCCAGCTCGACGGCCAGTGAGACGCCGCCCAAGGCGGTAAATTCGTCGGCGTGGATTTTAACCGGCAGCCCCAACGCCAGCCCGGCCGCCAGCACTCGCCGCGATTGGTCGAGATTGAAGGCGTTCTGCTCGCAAAAGACATCGTTGAACAACGGCATACGGCGGGCGGCAAAAATCGAGCTTTGATACCAGGCCGCCGCTGCCGGCAGCATCTCGTCGATGACCAGATCGGTATAGGCGTCGGCCCGGCCCTGATACTCCGGCGGAATAGCATGCGCGCCCAAAAAGGTCGGCACGATGTCGATGGTGTGCTGCCCGGCCAGGGCCTCGATGGCTCGGAGCAGCTTCATTTCGCTGGCGGTGTCCAGCCCGTAGCCGGTTTTGATTTCGGCGGTGGTCGTACCCAGCGCCAGCATCGCATCCAGGCGTGGCCGCGTCTCGGCCACCAACTGTTCGACCGACGCCTGCCGCACGGCGGTGGTGGTGCTGACAATGCCGCCCCCGGCCGCCATAATCTCCATATAACTGGCCCCCTTGACCCGCAGCTCGAATTCCTGGACCCGATCCCCGGCAAAAACCACGTGGGTGTGCGGCTCGACAAAACCGGGGCAGACCACCTTGCCCGCCGCGTCGATTTTTTGGCCGGCGGTATAGGTCGCCCGTAGCTCCGCCGTGGGGCCAACCGCCACAATCTGCCCGTCGGCCACGGCTACCGCTCCGTCTTCAATCAGGCCCACGTCGGCCATCGCCTGGCCCCGTTTGGGGCCGCTCGGCCCGGCGCAGGTCGCCACCTGAGCCGCGTTGTAGATTAACAGATCAATTTTCGTCACGGGAACTCTCCTCTGAAAATTCCGTAGGACAAACTTAAGTTTGTCCTACGGAATATTCATTGTCGTTGCTGTACCGAGGTTCTGTT
>JAGRCC010001131.1 GCA_020433785.1 Anaerolineae bacterium | reverse complement strand
TGACAAAGCAAGCTTTGTTGCTCCCGTAAATTTTCATTGTCGCGTTGCTGTGCTCTACAATTCTCATAAATTCTACAACCTCTATTATCCGCTCTAGCTATGTCAGCGCTAAGTTGGCAGTAGATTAGAACTATTCAAAATAGCTCTGCCTGATTGAGATAATCGCCCGAAATAGTATCGAGGATTCACGCCAGATATGATACCTTATAAGGGTAAAGCAGTTTTAGAATTATGAACATAAAGGAGATATCAATATGACACATCATACGACCCCTATCGTATTATCGGCAACGTCAATTAATGGCGATAATGTCAAAAACGCCGATGGCGAACACTTAGGTCATATCGAAGAACTGATGATCGATTTGGCGTCAGGTAAAGTAGCTTATGTGGTTCTGTCTTTTGGGGGGTTCTTGGGGATGGGCAATAAATTGTTTGCCATACCCTGGGCGGCCTTCACCTTGGATGCGGAGAACAAAGAGTTCGTCCTCAATGTTAGCCAGGAAAAGCTCGAAAACGCGCCCGGCTTCGACAAAAATAATTGGCCCGATATGGCCAGCCGCGAGTGGGGCAGCGAGATTTACTCATATTATGAGCACCAACCTCACTGGTAGACCGCCGGATCATTTATAACTGAAAAAGGGAGGCCTTTATACCCGGCCTCCCTTTTTTCATGTCCCTCTCTTGAGGTCTATATTTGAGTACCAAACCGCAGCGTATAACCGTTACAATCTTTGATATCAAATTCGCGCATACCCCACGGGTAATTGGCAATCCGGCGTTGAATATGAACGTCATTGGCCTTATATTGACGATATAACGTATCGATATTGGGGCCGACAAAAATATACAAAACCACGGCTGAACCGGGACTCACCGGCTCGGTGCCGGCGGCCGATAGTTGAATCTTAATGCCTTCGGTAGACCACTCCCCTTGAGAGATGGCCCCATGAAAGGGCGGATTGCCGTACAGAAAGTCGATACGGAAGCCCAGTTTATCTCGATAATATTCGGCCGTCGCTTGGACGTCGTTCACGCTAAGAACCGGTTGGAGGGTGTAGAAATGGTGGTGACTCTGGTCGGGTTCGATGATGTCCTGATTCGGGGGCCACTCATTGGCCCTAAGGCCGTACACAATTTTATCGTGGGCGGTTTGATGGTGCCAATACTTTTGCCGAAAGCGCCCCCTACGAATGAACCCCACATCTTGGGCCAACCTTTGCGAGGCCAGGTTATTTTCGTTAATCCATAACTCAACCTGTTCGAGGTTCAATGTTTCAAAGCCGTACGTTAGGGCGGCACCGACCGCCTCACGCATATAGCCCTGCTGCCAATAATCGGGATGGAGAATGTAACCCATGCCCGGTATGCCCGGATTACCTAAGTAACCGACCAGGCCAACGACACGGTCTACCTCCGGTAGTAAAATTGACCACCAACAGGCGTCCGGCTGCATTAAAGCTTCAATCATCTCCCCGGTATCAGTTGCACTTTCATGCAGCGGTGTATCCCAAAAGGTCATCGCTTGCGGATGGCTAAATATTTGAAATAAATCGGCTGTATGATAGACTTTTACCGGCTCTAGAATGAGCCGGTCTGTTTTTACACGACGGTTAGTCAGCTCCATAGATTGCCTCAGGTTAAGTTCAGTCATCACCACAACCTCAAATCGATAAATTTTCTACCAAAAATTTAATCACGCCTGCCCGATCAGGCAAACCGGAGCGAGCCCCCATTTTGGTACAAGTCAACGCCGCCACAGCGCTCGAAAATCTGAGCGTCTCCGGCCAGGCTTTCTCTTGGGCTAGACACAGGGCAAAGGCACCGTGAAACGCATCGCCCGCCCCGGTCGTATCGACGGCGTCGATTGGATAGGCCGATAAGCGGCCCTGGCCTAGCGGCGTCTGCCACAACAATCCTTTGGCCCCCATCGTAATCACAACGTTAGGATTGCACTCGACCAACTTGGACAAAGCCGCATTGACGTCGGTTTCGCCGGTAAAATCCAGGGCAAATTTCTCTGAACAAACCAGATAATCGACTTGATCAGCTAAAGCCAGGGTGCCGCGATGAACCGAGCCAGCATCGAGCACTGTTTGGCTACCGTGGACTTTGGCGTGCTGCAAAGCAATGAGTGACAGCTCCGGCTCATGGCCATCGAACAGCATGACCTTGGCCCGCACCGGGGCGAAATCGATACTGTCGGCCGGCAGAGGAGCCGCTGCCCGATAATTGACCAAGACCCGCTCGCCGCCAGGTTTGGCCAGCACAACCGACAACGGCGTGGCCGGGGAATCGCGTACAATGAAATCGGTGATAACCCGATCAGCTTGGAGTTCGGCCAGATGTCGATCGCCGAAGACGTCCGCGCCCAGATAGCCGGCATAGGCTGCCGTACCCTCCAAGCGAGCTACAACAACAGCGGCATTCGCGGCCGG
>JAGRCC010001130.1 GCA_020433785.1 Anaerolineae bacterium | reverse complement strand
GCTCCGGATCGAGCTGAACCCACTGCCCCCGAATTTGTACCAGCGGCGATTTGAGCAACACCAGGGCGTCGAATTCCGCTTTGGTTAGCGTGGTGTCGCCCAGCGAAAGTTCCCACTTGTAACGAATCAGCTTTTCAAAACCAAGGTCACTTTTGGGGATGGTATCGGCTCCCGACCCGGAGCGACTAGAGGCCATCTTCAGGCGGACACCCAGTCGCGTACCGGGTTTGTTCCACCAAGGCGGCACCAGCACCCCAAACCCGCTGGCTTCCAGCAGCGGTGCGCTCTCCCTGAGGAAATCGAACGATTCCTGAGTCGACAGCGACAGCGCCGTCGGCTTCGAGGTTTTTAATCCCTGAGTTAATGGTGGAAAAAGTCGAGCGGCATAGCCCAGGCCAGTCAGCAGCTTTTCCTGAGGCTGCTCAAATCGATGGTTAAGCGTGTTAAGCACGCTGCCTTTACTTTGCCAGACCTGGTGGGCCGGCACCAGCAAACTGGGATCGTCGCGAGCCTGAAGCAGATAATGAAGCTGCCAGCTTTTGTCCTCCTGATCGGAATCGATCTGCTGTACCGGCGCTTCCAATCGAAACGCGACCCGAAAGACCTTATCGCCGGCCACATGAAGATCGCGCAGCCAAAGCCGGTGGCTTTCATTGAGGTGTTTGAGTTGAGCCGGTGCGGCCATGACTTGAGGATCAGATGTAAATAGGGAGCGCAGCCAGGCGTAGGCCGGTTCATCGCCCCAGCGGGCTACATTGGCCACTACGCCCCAATGGCGGGCCAGTGTATCGGTCATGGTGTTGAGAAAGGTATCTAAGATCAGCCGGGGCGAGACCGCCTCGTCCGGGTTACTGATTTCAGACCGACACAGCGGGGGCATCGACTCAATCAGCCGGCCCAAGCGGGGACCATCTTGCGTGCCGTCGAGCACCGGCATCCAGCGGGCGTGAAAGGCCTTGCCTTTAGCATCGACCGGCGCTAACGTCGGCAGCAGTTTTTGTTGGGCCAGCGCTTCCAACACCAGATTACCGGCCAACTGCCAATACAACGTCTCGGCCGCGATGGCCAAATGAGCCGGCCGATTTTCGGGACCGGGCAGGTTGAGCAACACCTGAAACGCAGCTACCGGCGGGAGCCACACACCGGTGAGCACCCAGGGCGCGAGCGTGGGCGGCTGGTCAAAGTTAATATCCCAATCGTGGATAAGTTGGGGTGAAGGTTGAGGGTTACCATCAATCGTAGGCAGCAGCAGGGTAATTAAATTAAATTGGCCGGCGGGAATAGTCACGCCCAGAGAGTGCAGAGCCTGTTTCACGGTTTCAGGATCGGCGCAGAAGGGGTGGGCATTTGCCTTACGGCCTCTTTTCTTATTCGCCGGCAAAACCACCTCAGAATTTTCAATCCAAAAAAGCACCCCGGCCTCATCGGTGGGCGAGGTCGGATAGTGCCAATGCGCATGCAGAACATGCATAAGTGTTCTCCAATTTTCTTTACTAACGCTTTTAAAGGTCATTTAAGATTATAACATGTTCAGAGGCGACCCCCAAAAGTTTAAGCTATCCAAACATGCCAAGTTTGCTATTTTGGGTTATAATCGAGCTGTTCTCGAAAGGTTCCCATTTAAAGTAGACCGTTATTTGCCAATCTAGCCGTGAGGTAGCGCTTGTGAGACGGAACATCGTAGCGTTGGGTATTGTCAGTGGCCCTGTTTTAATTGTGTTTTCCTGTGTGTTGGGGTTGATGTTGACCTGCGCCGGCGGCTGGTGGCTGTCCGGCCCGGACGACGAATCACGATTAGTGAGGATTATGTCGCTGGCGCCGTTAGCCACACCTCAAGCCTATTTTACCCAACCCACCGAAGATTCAATTACCCCGGATGGCGAAACCGTCTTCCAGCCGTCCGCTGCCCCCGGTGAGGAATACCAACCGCCAGTCTATGACGAGGCGGAACTGGCGGCCCACCAGGAGGTTGAAAATGCCCTGGGCTTTTCTTTACCGGTCGGCTCGGTTAACTCGATTACCCATGAGGGAGTAGCAACCCGGCTGGTTATCCCCCGCCTCAACTTAGACGCGCCGGTCGTCCTATCGCCGATAGAAAATCAAACCTGGCAAGTTGACGATCTCGGCACGGATAAAGTGGGGCATTTGGAGGGAACAGCGCCGCCTGGTTCGAACAGTAACATCGTATTGGCCGCCCATGTGACCG
>JAGRCC010000140.1 GCA_020433785.1 Anaerolineae bacterium | reverse complement strand
TAAGTCATAACCCGGACAAGCCGGAACCCAAAAGTATTTAACGCTAAAGACGCTACAGGCGTAAGAGACACGAAAGAAAAAATTAAAAGCGTTTGCGCCTTTAGCGTCATCTGCGCCTCTTGCGTTTAATTTTCCGGCTCGACTTCTGGCTTTTTTGGTCAGAAGTGGCTTTGTTAGATACTATACGATAAAAGAAAGTTCATCTTTTAATTGAGGGGGAGACATGATTGACTATCAAACTATCAAACTGGCCGACAACAAAATCCTTGAATATGCCCTGGCCTTACCCGCCGGGTTCGATCCGGCCCGACCTTATCCCGTCCTGCTGGCCTTTCCACCTGGCTTGCAATCTCGCGATATGGTCGCCTGGGGCTTGAGCAGCTATTGGCTGCCGGAAGCTCGTCGCCGGGGTTGGCTGGTCGTTAGCCCGGCGGCTCCCCATGGTGTTTTATTCTTTAAAGGCGCCGAGGCCCTTATCCCCGAATTTTTGCAGCAAATTGCGGCTCAAGTAACGCTTGAAGGCGACAAATTTCATCTGGCCGGGATTAGCAACGGCGGCATTAGCTCCTTTCGCATTGCTCTAAATAACCCGGAGCTATTTCACTCGATCACCGTTCTGCCGGGCTTTCCGCCCACCGACGCGGATATGGACAATCTAGCCGTGCTTAAAAATATTCCGGTCAATATGTTTGTGGGCCAGCAAGATACTGTCTGGGTTGATAAAATGAAAGCCGCTCAAATCAAACTGACCGAACTGGGCGGATCGGCCACGTTAGAGGTTGTTTCCGGCGAAGGGCACGTCATTCAACGGTTAGCCGGGGGCCAGGAATTGTTCGATTTGTTAGACTCGCTGCGCCCCAATCAATCGCTTTAGAAAGCTAAGTGACCGTCACTTATTAACCTCAACGCCTATTAGAAAGATATAAGATGAACGATCGTTTCGATAATTTGAATCAGGCTCTGCTGGCCGCTATGGACGACTATGCCGAGCGGACTTGTTTTCACGTCAGCCGGGGCAAGCGGTTTCAAGCCATCACCTACGAGCGTTTTCGGCGATATACATTCCGGCTGACTCACTTTTTCCTGGAGCATGGCATCGCCAACGGTGAGCGGATCGCCATCATTGCCGATAACCCGCTAGAGTGGATGGTGGTGTACGTGGCCGGGCTGCTGGCCGGTGGGGTGGTGGTGCCGCTGCGAGCCTGGCTGCCGTTAGACAAACTTCAGGCTATGGTCAAAGAGTCCGGGGCGCGCCTGGCCGTCCTTCAAGGCGAGGCCACGCTGCCGCTCATCGAGCAAATCGGCGCGGAACTGCCGAAATTAAAAACCGTGCTGGTGGTGAGCGATCCCGGCGACGACCATCCCGAAGCCATTTCAATCACATCTATCCTGGCAAAGCCTATTTCCGACGAAGCCGAATTAGCCATTCGTGAGTCGGCCGCGGCGGTAGCCCCTACCGCTCCGGCCTTGATTTACTACAAATCCGCCACGCCGAAAGGGGCGGTTTTTGACCAAGCGCGCCGGCTGGCGGCCATGCGCAGTATGGCCGAATGGTTTCACCTGACCGAAAATGATGTAGCTATAACCACCATTCTGTCCTGGAATCTGGCTACTCTGGATGTAACCTTACACTATTTTTTGTCCGGCGTGGCCCACGTGATTACGGGCAATAAGGAAGAAACCGATATCGCCCAGCAGTTGTCACCAACGGTGATTTTAACCACGCCGTCGGGTATTGAAGATTTCTACAATCAAACGATGCTTAAAATCAACCAGCTTCCGGCCCCGCGTCAGGCCATATTTCAATGGGCTTTAAAGATCGGCAAGGAATATCTCGATGCCGGCCTGGCCGCCTCCAAGGAGCTGTGCGAAGCCTTTGACCGGGCCGACATCACCTTTTTTAGCCAGATCAGAGGCGGGATCGGCGGCCGTTTGCGCCGCATATACTCAACCGGCGCCTCGCTCCCTCACCAGTGGGCCGAATTCGTTGAAATTGTGGGCATTACCCCCCTAAATGTCTATAGTTTGACCGAAGCCGGCGGTTTTCCGACCATCAGCACGCCCGACGCACGCCGGCTTAATTCCTGCGGCCAGGTCGCCCCCGGCTTTCAGGTACGCATTGCCGATGATGGTGAGATACTGGTCCGCGGGCCGAGCCTTATGTGTGGTTACTGGCGTCGTCCTGACGACACAGCCGCAGTGATCAATGCCGATGGGTGGCTCCATACCGGCGATTTGGGCCGGTTCGATCAAGATGGGTTTTTATACCTGACCGGTCATAAGCAGCCCTTGTTCTCGCTATTAACCGGCCGTAATATTATGCCCACCACCATTGAGAGCGACTTAACCGCCAGTCCCTTCATTGAACAGGCAGTTATCTTTGGCGAAGGCCGGCCCTACATCGCGGCCCTTATTGTGCCGGACCTGCCCGTTATCGAAGCCCATCTGCGGCAAAATGGGTCCGGCGGCGGTCAAGCTGAGTCGCTAGCCCATGATGACCAAGTCAGCGCCATCATTGGCGAGGTGGTGGCCGATGTCAATAAAACGCTCGATGCCTGGAGTCACATTCAGGAGTTCAGGCTGCTTCCCCAGTCGTTCAACGAGGCCAAAGGCGAATTAACCCCCTCAAAGAAGATTTGCCGGGACGAGGTGGCTGACCATTATGCGGCTGAAATTGAGGCGATGTATCCCAACTCAACGCCGTTCAGTGAGACAGCAGTTAACTACGTCAAGCTCGAGCCATCGGAACTGCACGAGCTGCTGGAAAAGCAGGATATTCTCGACGCCTGGCTAGCCGATGCCGGCATTGAATTTCTATTTAATCTGGCCCGTCAAAAACAGATCGATCCGCCGTCAATGGTCAACATCTCCGATATTGTGGCGACTATTGCCCAGATGCAAAATGAGGAAAAACCGTTATCAACGGCGTTAATTATCGGCGACCCGGTTCACATTGCCCGCCATCTGCCGGAAAGCGAGATCCAGCTTCAGCGCTACGACCATATTCGCCGCATGCGCCAGATTGTAACCACCCTGGCCAAAATGGTCGATGGAATTGTACTGGGGTATGTCCTGGACACCCATGGCTACGTCCGGGGGATTCACAAACTGCTGGGTGAAATTCCCCAGGACTCCGATAACTTCTTGTTTGGCCCGCAGTTTCGCCACCACGCGGCCATTTCGCAAGAGTGCCAGGCCGTGGTGTTCTTCGTGCCGGCCGGTGGTCGCCAGGTGCGGGTCTTTGCCGACGGTCGTTTGGTGGGGCGTTACTCTAATGGCAATTGGTTCTCTGAAAGTGTGGCTCATATCGATAAGGCCATTGCCAATTTAGCTAAACAACAAGATTACCATTTGAACCTGCTGCGGCGAATCATGCGCACGGCCTTCCGTATGTCGGAGAGTAATCAAGGCGCGATTTTTATGATCGGCAATGCCGATTTGATATTGGCTAACTCTGATCCGCCGGAAATCAGTTCGTTTGCCTCAATCAAAGGGACCGACATCGACCACCTGGACGACCGGGAACTCATCAATTTCGCCAAACAAGACGGCGCCACGATTATTGACCGTGCCGGCAAATTTCAAGGCTGCATGGTCTTGCTTCGGCCCAATGCCGGCACTCAAGCCGAGATTGGCCCCGGCAAGGGCGCTCGTCACAGCAGCGCCGCCAAAATGAGTGCCGAAGCCAACTGCCTGGCCATCACCGTCTCTCAAGATGGCCCTATTACGATTTATGAGTCGGGACGGCGGGTGCTGTCGCTGTAAAAAACAGAAGAATCCTTACAAGGATTCGGGCAAAAACCCTTATAACGATTCGATCAAAACCCAGGTAAGGATTCGATCAGAATCCATGTAAGGATCCGATCATGATCCTTA
>JAGRCC010000014.1 GCA_020433785.1 Anaerolineae bacterium | reverse complement strand
GATGCCGGAGATGGACGGTTATGAAGTCTTGGCTCATATGAAAGCCGACCCCGGACTGCGGGATATTCCGGTCATTGTTATTTCGGTTTTGGACGAGATGGACAGTATTGTTAAAAGCATTGAATTAGGAGCCGAGGATTACTTGCCCAAGTCCTTTGACCCGGTACTGCTGCGGGCCAGGATTAGCGCTTGTTTGGAGAAAAAGCGCTTCCGCGATCAGGAGGTCGAATATCTGCGCCATGTGGAGCAGTTAACCGAAGCGGCGGCCGCGGTTGAGACTGAATGTTTTGATCCTGATAGTTTGAGCGAAGTCTCGGCCCGCGCCGATGCACTGGGCCATTTAGCCCGTGTTTTTCAGCGTATGGCCCGCGAGGTTTATGATCGCGAGCAGCGGCTCAAGCAGCAGGTGAACGAACTGCGCATTGAAATCGATCAGGCCAAGCAAACCCGCCAGGTGACCGAGATTACCGACACCGAATATTTCCAGGCCCTACGTCGCCGTGCCAAATTGCTGCGGAATACATTAGACGAAGACGACTCCGTTGATGAGTAAGCCTGGCGGCAATATTGTCGAGCACCCTCGGCATTACCTCACAGGTTTTCAAATTGCAGCAAACCAAGGTGAATACGCCAATTAATTAGAGAGGTTCGAGGGTGACAACTAACAAACTGATCTCACGAGAAGAAGCCCTAGGTGGGATGCCCGGCCGGGTCACCAAACAAGCCAGTATGCTGCTGGTCTTGATTGAAAATCGAACCATCTATTTGCTCTCGCAATCACAGCAGACGGCGGCTTTAGCCTTTAGTAAAGCCGCCGCTCAGTCGCCCCATCAGGACTTTCTGGAAGCTATCGCCCAGGGCCGCGATCTACCCTTCCAGCCCACTATTCGAGACCTGGAGCGGTATGCTCCCCAATGGGCTATTCTGATTCCGGCTAACCCGGATACTCAGGCCGCCGTCGCCCACTTACTGGGCCAGAAATATGAATTTACGGCTCAGGCCGTGCCGGGCATCCGGGCCGCCTTAGATTTGGATGCCGAAGCCGTCCGGCAGGGTTTCCAACGATTATACAATCAGCCGTTGGACTCGATATTTGCCCATGAGGTCAGCCCACTCGACCAACTGCGCTGGCGCTGGGCCAGACTGGCCGGCCGGTTAGAAAATTTACCGCCTTTTTGGCTGGCTTGCATCCTGACGGTGGTGATTGGGGCGGTTTCCCTGGCCCTACCAATTGCCGTGGCCGGGGTAGGCGCGCTGCCGGGCGTGGTGGTGATTATTGTTGTTGGTTTGCTCAATATGATCACTATCGCGGCGATGGCCGAAACCGTTACCCGCAGTAGTGACATTCGCTATGGCAACGCGTTTATCGGCCGGATTGTGGCCGATTACCTGGGCCAAACCAGTTCGGCCTTGCTATCGATCGTGCTGGCTGCCTTTTCGTTTGGTCTGCTGCTGGTCTTTTATCTGGGGATTTCAACTACCTTGGAGGGAGCCAGCGGGCTGCCGGCCGAGGCCTGGATGGTATTGCTGCTGCTGATTGGGCTTTACTTTCTAACGCGCGGGTCGTTAAACGCTACGCTGGCTTTGACCATTGTGATTGGCCTGACGAACATGGTCATGCTGCTCATCCTCTCGTTGCTGTCGGTGGCCTACCTCCGCCCGGAAAATCTGCTCTACATCAATGTCCCCTGGCTCAATGGGCAGCCGTTTGACCCGACCGCGTTGAGTTTTCTCATCGGCGTTGTTATGGGCATTTATTCTGCCCATATTCTGGTGGTTATTTTTGGCCCGCTGCTGCTACATCGTGATCCTGGCGGTCGAGAAGTGATTAAAGGTCACACCGTCGGCATTGGTATCGCGATTATCCTAAACGTGATCTGGGTGCTGGCCGCCAGCGGGGCAGTGGCTCCTCAGGTTTTAGCCGAGCAGCCTGGTACGTCCCTGGTCCCGCTGACCGCCGCGATTGGCCCGGTTATGGGCGTTATGGGGGCGATCTTCGTCATTGTCAGTATGGGGCTGGGGCTGGTTCAGTTTTCGGTGGCCCTGTTTAACCTGGCCCACGAGCGGGTTGACGTCCCCCAGACCGCCGCTTTGGGCCGGCGGGGGCAATTCCTGCTGGCCTTCAGCCCCATTATCGCCGTGTTCTTACTGGCCGAATGGATGTCGTGGACCAATACCGGATCGTTTACCGGCATCCTGGCTATCCTGGGTATCATCGTTGACTCGCTCATGACCGGCATTTTCCCCGTGCTGCTGCTGGTCGCCAGCCGGCGCAAAGGGGAATTGGTGCCGCAGGTTGTCTATCGCTTTTTGGGTAATCCTCTGGTTTTAACGGGGATTTACCTGTTATGTCTGGTCAATCTGCTGTTTCACGGGCTGGTCATTTGGCAAAACCCGTTCCAGCGGCTGTTAGGGCTGTCCATCGCTCTGCTGATTTTGGGGCTGACCATCGCCATGATACGCCGGGGTGTGTTTAATCCGCGCCTAGTTATCGAACTGCGAGACGATCAGAGTCGGGGCGGCAAATCGCGGATCAATGTCACCGAGAATGGTCAGGCAGTTCCCGTCGAAGTTCAACTGGTCCATACTGGCCGTGAAGAAAATCTTATGGCAAATACCGGCATTATTCAAAATGCGGCCGGGCTACGTTACGTCCGTCTGGACCTACCGGCCACCGCGGCTCGTGAGCTAAAAGTGCTGGCCCACAGGATTACGCTTGAAGGGACATCTCAGGCTTGGCCGGCCCAACTAACCCTCGAAGGGGATGAAACCCAACCGGCGTTAGAGCAGACCTTATCGGGTGGGCAGGTGACGCTGCCCTTAAGCGGCCAACCTCGCCGGATAGTCATTAACTTGAGATAAAGCATCGCTCTTATAGGTAATTGTCGTAATAAGGCGCTTTCGACCAGTTGTTCCCCTGCCCTAGCTTGATAGACTTGCATTTAGGAAAAGGCTACTAAAGATGAACACAAAACGTATTGGCGTGATAGTCACCCTTTTGGTGGGACTGTTGCTGACCGCTTGTAGCCCGGCGCAACCGAACCCGGCTCCATCGGCAAAAGCGCCGACTGAGCCGGAGCAGACGGCGAGTCAGGCCGAACAAATCCTCAATATCTATAACTGGGACACCTATATCGACCCGACCATCCTCAGCGACTTCGAACAGAAATTCAAGGTCAAAATCAACTATGACACCTACGCCAACAATGAAGAGATGTTAGAGGTGGTTGAGGCCAACCCCGGCCGGTATGATCTCATTGTGCCCACCGGTTACATGGTGGCTCAAATGCGGCGCGAAAATTTGTTAACGCCGCTCAACAAAGCCCATATTCCCAACTTCACCAACCTCGATCCGCTCTTTCTCAGCCCGGCTTTTGATCCGGGCAATCGCTACTGTGTGCCTTACCAATGGGGCACGCAGGGAATTGGCTACAATATAAAGGCCACCGGGCGCGAAATCGGCAGGCTGACCGATCTGTTTGATCCCGCGTTTGCCGGCCGCGTAGCTCTACTGGACGACTCCCGCGCCTCGCTTGGGGTGGTTTTATTGTATCTGGGTTACAGCCCTAATACCACCAATCACGTTGAAATTGGCGAAGCTAAAGATTTCTTACTCGGTCAAACCGACCAAATTGCCGCTTACTTGCCCGATACCGGCCAGGATGCCCTGGCCGCCGGTGAGTTTGATCTGGTCCTTGAATATAGCGGCGACATGTTTCAAGTGATGGCCGACAACCCCGATCTTCGCTACGTTATCCCCCAAGAAGGTTCAATTATCTGGACCGACAACATGTGTATCCCGGCTGATGCGCCGCATCAGGCTCTGGCCGAACAATTTATCAATTACGTCCTCGAACCCGAAGTTGGGGCGGCGCTATCAAACTTTGTTCAATATGCCAGCCCCAATCAGGCCGCCTACCCGCTACTAAATGAGGCCGATCACAATAACCCGGCTCTCTATCCGTCTAGGGCGGCGGTGCAGCAGAAGTTGTTCTTTTCCGAAGATCTCGGTCCAACCGATGAAGCGTTATATGAACAAGCCTGGACAGAAATTTTGGGGCACTATGAGCAATAAGGGCCGGTTCTCTGGATCAAAACGGAGGTAGTATGAACCGTTCGCTATCCAATCCCAGACTCTTTGGCGGCTTGACCTCGATTCGCAGCCAGCTTATCTTGGGCTTCGGTCTTATCCTCGTTTTGAACCTGATTAGCGCCATTATCGGCTATGTCAGCCTAAACTGGTTACAAGCCAGCGTACAAGATCATCTGGAAAACGTCAACCGTATTCGCGAACTTAGCCTGGAAACCCAACGCGAGTTTTTACTCGCCCGACAAAGTGAAGCCAACTTTCTAGCCAATTGGCGCACCGTAGGTTATGAGGCTGCCGCAGCCGAATATGTAACCGATAACCAGACGCATTTACAGATAGCCCGGACGAAACTGGATGAACTGGACGGCCTGGTTCAGGCCAGCACCGATACCGGTTTGCAACAAATGAGCGCCGAAATCGCCCGGATGCGACCGCTCCTGGGTGATTACGAAATTACCTTTGCGACAACTGTCCTTAAAATTCAAGAACGCGGCCAGTCCAACGGCCTTGAGCAGCAGCTTAAGACCCAACTGGATGAATTGGAAGGGCTGGTCGCGCCATTACCTCAACGCGAACTGGCCGAATTGATCATACAAATTCGAGCCAACGAGCAGGCTTATTTTAACACGGGGCTGCCGCAGTACGTTGATAACGCCCGTTTATTGGCCAACAAATTTTCCACTCAACTCACCGCCAGCACCCCCGCCGATCTCAAAGTTGGTTCCACTCAACTTACCGCTGCCGATTTGCAGGAACGAATGGACAATTACCAATCTACGTTTATATCCCTGGTTGAGTTGGATGAACAAATCACCATAAACACCACCATCTTTCGAGACGTAACCAACGATATTAACCAGATTGCGGCCCGGGTCGCCGCCGAAAGTGGGCAAGGTCTGGCTCGGGTTCGAGCTCAACTGCAAGCAACTAACCAGCGCATCACCACCGCGTTAATCATCACCGTTATTCTGGCCTTGGGGCTGACCCTGTTGGCCGCCTTCCACCTGACCCGCCGCATCTTAACGCCGTTGGGCCAATTGAACCAGGCTGCCAGCCAGATGGGCCAGGGCAATCTGGAGCAGCGAGTGCCGGTAACCGGCCAGGATGAATTCACAACCCTGGCCAAAGTCTTTAACAGCATGGCCGCCAGCCTGAGCAGTTTAGTCAATAACCTGGAGCAGAAAGTTTTGGAGCGAACCGCCCAGTTGACTGCGGCCACCCGCGCCGCCGAAGAGTCTCGAGCCGCCGCTGCCGCCGCCAACGAGGCCAAAAGCGCCTTCCTGGCGACGGTCAGCCACGAAATCCGTACACCTATGAACGGCATCATCGGTATGACCAGTCTGCTGCTGGATACCCCCCTCAACTCGGAGCAGCGCGACTTTACCGAAACCATCCGCAACAGCGCCGACTCGCTGCTGACGATCATCAATGACATTCTCGATTTTTCCAAGGTCGAGTCCGGCAAACTGGAGTTAGAGTACCATCCCTTTGCCCTGCGTGACTGCCTGGAAAGTACGCTCGACCTGCTGGCGGCCAAGGCTGCCGAGAAAGGGCTGGACCTGGCCTACCTCATCGAGCCGGGCACCCCCGAAGCCATTATTGGCGACATCACCCGCTTCCGCCAGATTGTACTCAATCTGCTCAACAACGCCCTTAAATTTACCGATCAAGGTGAAGTCGTGGTCAAAGTCAAGGCCGAAGGCCAAACGTCGAATGGCGAATCACCTCGTGACGACGAAGACAAGATTCATCCCTCATCCTTTATCCTTCACATTTCCGTCCATGACACCGGCATTGGTATCCCCCCCGATCGCATGGACCGGCTGTTCAAGGCCTTCAGCCAGGTCGATGCTTCGACGGCCCGGCGCTATGGCGGCACCGGATTGGGGCTGGTGATCAGCCAAAAATTGAGCGAAATGATGGGCGGGGAGATTTGGGTTGAGAGCCAGATGGGGATTGGCACCACCTTTCATTTTACCATTCCGGCCCGGGCGGCGGATATGCCGGACCACAACTACCTGCACCAGCTCCAGCCGGAGTTGGCCCGGCAGCGACTGTTGATTGTCGATGATAATAACACCTGGCGACTGATCCTGACGCGGCAGGTGACGCTTTGGGGGATGGATTACCGGGAGACCGCCTCACCTCACCAAGCCCTGGCCTGGCTGCAACAGGGCGAACGGTTCGACGCCGCCATTTTGGATATGACCATGCCAGATATGGATGGCCTGACCCTGGCCGGCGAAATTCGCCGCCTGGAGACAAGACGTGGCGTGAAGCAACCCCCAAACGCTCAACGCCAGCCCCTGAAGGCCAAACTGCCGCTTATCATGTTCACCGGCTCGGTGCGGCGCGAGATCACCGCGAGCGAGGCTTATCAGGCAGTCCAATTTGCCGCCTTCCTCAGTAAGCCGCTCAAAGCCTCACAGTTGTATGATACCCTATTAAGCATTCTCAGCCGCGAGCCTACCCGGTTGACCCGCCGCCGTGACCCCACTTCCGAGGCCCTTTTTGACGCTCAGATGGCCCAACGTTTGCCGCTGCGGCTACTGCTGGTCGAAGACCACCCCACCAACCAAAAGCTGGCCCTGGCTATTCTGGCCCGGTTGGGTTACCGGGTTGATGTCGCCGCCAACGGTCTGGAGGCCATCGATGCCCTGGAGCGGCAGCCTTATGATGTGCTGCTGATGGATATCCAAATGCCGGAGATGGATGGTCTGGAAGCTACCCGTCACATCCGCCGCCAGTGGCCCGACCAGCAAGAGCCGTTCATCGTCGCTATGACGGCCAACGCGATGGAAAGTGACCGGGAAACCTATCTGGCAGCCGGGATGAATGACTATGTCAGCAAGCCCATCCGGGTAGAGGCCTTGATCGCCGCCTTAAGTCGGGGCGCGGCGGCGCGGCAAAGCCGGGAAGCCAAGGCCCAAGAGAACGTGCCTGAAATAGCTTCGTCCAAAAGCGAACAAGCGGCCTCGATGGAACAGGCGACGGCAGCCAACCAACAGCTGTTAGACCAAGCGGCGCTGGACCAACTCCGTGATCTGGTGGGCGGTGATGAGGCGGTGCTAACGGAACTAATTGACAGTTTTCTAACCGAGACTCCGTCGCTGCTGGATAGACTGCGCCAGGCGCTAACGGCGGGCGACGCGGCCGAGCTGCGGATAGCGGCCCACACCCTCAAATCGACCACTAGAGATTTTGGGGCGCTGGACTTGTCGGCCTTGGCTCTGGAAGTGGAACAAATAGGCAAGGCCGGCCATCTGGACGGCGCGGCCGAACGAGTGGCCCAAATCGAGGCCGGCTATGAACCGGTTAGGGCCGCCCTAACGGCGCTCCGCACTGAATAACGTTGAGCGTATACGCGTTTGAGTTTGATGAGTTTTTCACGATATACTTTTGTGGCCCGGTTCTCTGAGCATAAACCAGATTTGAGGTCCCCTTTTGGGCACGTGTCCATGCCCCATTACTTGGAAGCCATGTCGCCGGTAAAACGTGAGGTTTCGTTCATTGGCCGACTCAAGGTAACAAGGCAGATATTCCGTGTCGGCCCGGGTCAGAATCGGTTCAATGAGACAGCCACCCAGCCCTTGGCCCTGCTGCGACGGATCAATGCCGAATAAGGTTAGATTCCAGTGAGGTCGGGTGGATAGCGTTTGTTTTTTTACTTTTTCAATGTAGCTGGCCGTGCGGATGAACCTACTCAATGGTTTTAGCCCTATCGTCAACATCGTGGTCAGAAAGCCACTTTTTCGCAGTTGCTCGAAGGTCAAATCGGTGTGGCCGGGGCTGATCCAGACGGCCATTCCATCCAGCGTCGGGGTCGTATACACTTCGCCATAAAGTAATCCCAAGCGGATAGCCGCCTGGTAAAAATGAGCCGCCTTATTGAGGCGACTGGCGCTATCAACCAGCAGGAATTGTATCAATGGATCGTGTTGAAAGATGCGGGCAAGCAGCGCCGCCCCCTGTTTCACCTGCGATGTGGCCAGCAATACGGGCGTTATATCCGGTCGTGACATATTAACCTCCCAAGGAGTGGTAATCGGTAATGGGCTACGCCGGTGGCCCGATTAAGTTCGCCTACCACTCTATCCATAGTAACGCCAAAAGCTCCGAGCGGCAATTGTCTCGGAGCTTTTGATGGAAACGTTCTTTGGGAAATGATACCCTCTACCGGCTATAGCCTTCGTACCAACCTTCCTCACACCGAGGGGTGCGTTTTCCCACCCGGACCGGCCAAGACGTGGCCCGGTAATTGGCCGTATCGGCCAAGACCCGCAGCCGGCTAACCGCAATGGTGTTCAGAAACCGGTTGCGAGCGCTCTCGCCGGCCATTTCTAAGGCCTCGTTCCAGATGGCCCGACCGGCCACAAAACCGCTAGCCCCGGCTTTGCAGGCAATCTCAACTTGCCGCTGAAAAGTGGCGAAATTGACCCCGGCGCTCAACAGCACCCACGGTACATCCCCGCTAATCTCAGACAGGCTGCGGCAATAATCAACCATCTTCGCCTCGTCGGTTTCGTGGTTGGCGTCGGTCGGGAATTCCGCCTTGAGGATATCGACACCCAACGGCACCAGCCGGCGAGCCGACTCCAGCACCAACTCCGGCCGTTGGGCAGCAAAGGCGGGGTCGCTCTTTTGCTGGTCGGGGTCGAGCGGATAGCAGATCGGCTCCAGCATCAACGGGATTTCATAGGTATCGCACTCGGCCGCTACCTGGCGAACCACGTCCTCCTGAGCGGCGGCATTCGGCGCGTCGGGGTGATAGTGGAGCAGCAGCTTGACTGCCGCCCCTCCCATGCGCCGGATGGCTTCGACGCTCCAGCCGTCCAGTAGCTCGGTGGTTTCGCGCATGGCCGCGCTGCCGTAACTCGACTTCTCGCGGGCCACGGCAAAGCCGACGCCTTTCGGCAGCACGCCCTCGGCCAACACCGGCCCGGCGCTGTACAGCGGA
>JAGRCC010000139.1 GCA_020433785.1 Anaerolineae bacterium | reverse complement strand
GCTTAACCATCATTTACTCCTTATGAATTGCTTCAATTATTATAGTTTATTTTGGGTTCAGTTTATCAACAAAGGGGGTGTAGTGTCATGGTTCAAAGGTGACATTGGGGGTTGTAAAAAAGCGGTGAAGTGAACCTATTCAGCCAATGCAGCATATCGCTGTGGATATTAATCCCGAGCTATTTTGTTAGCGAACTGCTGAACTTTCTACTGTCGTCATATAACTCAAATTGTCACCGAGAATATCAGGGAGTAAGGGGCAAAACGGATTAACTCCTACTTACTCAAGACTGTCAGAGCCATTCTCATTGTCCGGGGATATCGACTCAACCTGGTGGAGGGACAGCAGCGGCAGCCTTAGATCCCGTAATTTGATGAGTAGACCATGCAGGGCGGCCTGATCAGCAACCGGGCCGATCAAGTCCGTGACGCCATCTTCGCGACACATGACTTGTAGATTATTAAACCAATTGGACCAACTGGGGTCAAGATGGCCTTTGACTCGAATGTGGTATACGTTGTTCATACTTTTTTTCTTCTTGGGTTTTAATCCATTGCATCATATGTCCAAACCGAGGAGTAGGGAGTAGGGTTTTTCTTTTACCCCTACTTCTTACTCCCTACTCCTTGCTCCTTACCTCAATTTGAATACCTCAACAATGTGAGGCGTATCGATCATCACGTGGGGGGCGATGGCGTGGTACGACCACAGGTGAACCCAGGCATTGCCGGTGCGGAGGGTGAGGATCGCCTTGACCATGCCCGGCCCGGTGAATTGGCTGAAAACGAAGATGACCGACAAGAGGGAGAGCGAAGCCGTGTCAAAGACGGTCCAATATTCGAAGATGTGGAAGGCAGCGTAGGTTAGCCCGCCCAAGATGGTGCTAGTCACCATCGAACCGGTCAACTGCATGTAGCGGGGGATTAAGATCGAATGGATGCAGATCATAATAGGCAGGCCGGTGCCGAACAGGTGGATTAAGAAAGATAGCGGTATCCCGGTTAACAGTTGAGTTGGGGTCAGATAAAAGATACCGGTGAAGCCGGTCAGTTCAAACAGCGCTTCAATACTTAAGACTAGCAGAATAAGCAGCACATCGGCCCTGAGATTGTTCGACGTAAGGCCCAAATCGTCATGGGTATAACCCAAGGCCCGAAAGGCTACATATGGGATCAGGCCAAAGAGGACAAAGTTGAAGCCGGCCCAGGCGACCAGTTCCCCCGGCCTTACCTGGCGCAAGGGACCGAAGATGGTGCCTTCCGGGTGCAGGCCAAAGCCCACATACCCCCCCAGAGCCAGAGCGATGACAATATACCCCCAAAACAAGCCGGTTTCGGTGACAGTTCGGTCCCATTTGCCCACTCGGGCGGCAAAGTTAACGGGGCTGCGGTGACGGGTGGTGGCATAAATAATAGCGATGATGAGCAGTTCGGCGGTGAGCAGCCCCAACTGGCCCAGCACCGCTAGCGTGGCCGACTCGCCAAAGACCGGGGTGGGCAGACCTTCGATGCCTATCGCCAAGACTACCATCAGGCCGGCGACCCAACCGGCGATAAGAAGCTGGACGCTCCGCTGCTGAAACAGATTGAGCAGTCCGGCGCCAAAAGTCTGTCGTTGTAGGATATTATCTTGCTTAATCATTGTTGACCTCCTTTGAAAGTGATTAGTTGAATAGTTGGATGGTTTGATAGTTGGATGGTTTGATAGTTGGATGGTTTGATAGTTGGATGGTTTGATAGTTGGATGGCGACCAACCAGCCAACCAACTTACCAGTCAACCAAGCAACATTTCATTTAAGATGGGTTTAGTCTATCAACAAAGGGGTCGTAGTGTCATGTATCAAAGGTAACATTGGGGGTTGTAAAAAAGAGGGATTTCAAACCAGTAGATCTAATTCTCTGGCTTTGGCAATGGCTTGGGTTCGGCTCTGGACGCCGAGCTTGCCGTGGATATTGGTCACATGCCGTTTGACCGTCCCTACGGAGATGACCAGGCGCTCGGCAATCTCGCGGTTGGACAAGCCCAGGACGATCAGCCCCAACACTTCCAGTTCCCGGCTGCTGAGCGGCTCGATGAGGGTTTGGACTTTGGCGGGGGCGGCTTCATTCAGCACAGGCTGATTTGGTTGGCGACTGACGCTTGCTTCATCAGCCGATGATACCCTTAGACAAGCGGTAAGGAGCCGGTCGCGATAGGCTGAGGGCGGTAACAGTTCAAGCACAGCGGCCAGCGGTGGGCCTTCGTCGGCCAATAGGCGGAAGAATCCTTCCGGTTCGGCCAAAGTGAGGGCTTGTTCCAGGGCGACTGAAGCCGGGGCTGGTTGACCCCTTTTATGCAGCGCCAGAGCTTGGAGTACCAGAATCTCGATGAGGCTTCGGGTCCGACCGGCGGCTTGGGCGGATTGATGCAACCAGGTTAATAAGGCCAACGCTTCGTCAATCGCGTCTTGAACCATAAAGATGCGGACCAGGGTCAGGTGGGTGAAATCAGGCGGATGGCTGGGTAGAAAAGCGGTGGCAACGTGCTGCCGCCAATTCTCAGCCAAGGCCGTGGTTTTGGCCCAACCCACGCCGACTTGCCGCTTGGTATCATCGCCATCGAGTTGGTACTGTCTCAGCCTCAGCCTGGCCTGGTAAGCGGTCACGCTGACCGTCCATTGGGCGGTTTGGGCCTGGCGAATGAGCTGCTCTGCCTCCCGAAAGGCGGCCAGAGCGGCCTCAAATTCGCCGGTGGTTTGCTTGATCCGGCCCAGGGCCAAATACCCCTGAAACAACCCATCGGGGAAGTTAAACCGCTGGCCTAGCTCGATGGCCTGGTGGGCATAATGCGTCGCTTGAGCCAAGTCGCCCCACTCCCGGTGAAGTTCTGCCAACCCGGCATAGATTGAGCCGACTAAGGGCGGCAGCGGTGCGCCCGCCGCCGTGAGTTGGTGTAAGACCTGCTGATACTGCTCGGCGGCTTGGTGCAGATGGCCCTGGCTAACCTCGATCTCAGCCAGAATAGAGACCGCGAACAATAACATGTAGATATTGCCCAGCTTCCGGTTCAGCGCGATGGCTTGGCTAGCGGTTTGTTTGGCCGCGTCCAGATCATCAATCAAGACAAAAGCCCGGGCCAAGTCAACCAAAATAACGCCGCGTACCTCGGCCTCGTCTGCGGTAATTTCCGCCTGCGCTTGATGATACAGGGCAATGGCTTCCGCCGCGTTGCCCCGAACACGAGTCAAAAAGGCTTTGATGGCCTTGATCTCGCCGGATAGGTTAAGCGCCGTTGTGGTTGGGATAGGCGGCCGGTCAGACTGTGAGCGTAGGGCCTGCTCGGCAAACTGGACAAAGGGGTCGGCTTCGTCAAGGCGGATCGTGGCCAGGCATATCCAGGCGCAGAACAGGCTCAGGCGCGGCCGGCTTTGGATCAGCTTATCCGGCAGCTTCTTGAGCCAACGAGACAACGTATTAATCTCACCCCGCCTAATCATGGGCCAGAATAATTGCTCCAGCAGCAGAGTCACGCGGTCAAAATCGGCGGCGGCCAGGGCGTGCTCCAGGGCTTCTTCGGGGAATCCGTTGTGGCTGTACCACTCATAAGCGCGTTGGTGCAGATCAATCAAGCTGGCCGGGTCGGTCTCTCGCTCCAAATAGTGACGCAGCAGATCGGCAAAAAGATGGTGATAGCGATACCAACGGCGCTGGTCATCGAGCGGAACGATGAAGAGGTTGGCGGCTTCCATAGCCTCCAGCGTGGCCTGACTGTTAGCTTGACGGGTAACGGCTTGGCACAGGGGACCACACAAGCGACTAAGAATAGAAGTTTGCAGCAAGAAGCGCCGGGTTCCGTCCGGTCGCCGGCTCAACACTTCGTCGGTCAGGTAGTCGAGAATGTAGCGGTGGCTGCCGCTGAAGCT
>JAGRCC010001129.1:683-3330 GCA_020433785.1 Anaerolineae bacterium | reverse complement strand
CGCGGCGGCGAGCAATTGGTGCAAGCGTTGGCCCACATCCCGGCCGTCATCGAACGCTATTACGCCGGTATGGTTGAGCCGACCCCGCTCAAGGAGGTGGCGCTGTGAGTATCTCCCTGCATCAACCCCATGCCAACTTAATCTACCAACTGCGCGGATTACCTATGGGCGGCGCGGTTCTGCACCTGTGCTCCCATCCCGATGACGAAGACGTAGGCATGGTCGCCTACCTGGCCCGCAAGCTGGGCGTGCGCGTGGTCTGTTGGTCGGCCACCCGAGGCGAGGGCGGGCAGACGCGGATCGGCCCCTATCAGGGTGAAGCCCTGGGCATCTACCGCACCTGGGAAAGCCAGGCCGCGCGGGAGATCGATGGCGGCGAAGCCCTGTTTGGGCCGTTTGTTGACTTTGGTTTTAGCAAGAATGGCGCTGAGGCGCTGGATAAATGGGGCCGGGAACGTCTTGTGCGCGAAATTGTCCGCGCCATCCGGTTTGTCCAGCCCCAGATTGTGATTGGCCGCTGGAGCGGGACTGAACACGACGGCCACGGCCATCATCAAGCCGTCGGCCTGGTAACCCCCGAAGCCTTTGCGGCAGCGGGCGATCCCCATAAATATCCCGAACTGCGGGAGCATGGTCTGGTCGCGTGGCAGCCACGCAAATTGTACCTGTCCACGATGGGCGACTGGCAGCCCGGCGAAGATGTTGAGTTCGGCAAAATTATCCCGGCGTTTGAGCGGGCGGGCGTGGTGCGCCTCAACACCGGCGAATTTGATCCGATTGCCGGGCGAACCTATCAAGAACAAGCCTGGATTGCCTTTAATTCGCACCGCTCACAAGCAATGGGCTTTTCGCCGGAGATGGGCGACTTCTACTATTACTACACCCTGCACACGAACCTGGCGTCGCGTTCGGAGCGAGAGACCGATCTTTACGATGGCCTGGATACGACCTTAACCGGCTTAACCGAATATCCGGGCGACGGTTCCGACTTTCTAAACCATTATCTGTCCCAGATCAAAGCCAAGGCCGCCGCCGCTCTGGCTTCTTACCGGCCTGATGCCCCCACCGAGGCCGTGACCCCACTGCTGGAAGGCCTGACGTTACTCCGCGAATGTCAGGCGGCTCTGGCCGACCGGCCCGGAGATAACGAGGCACGGCAGGCCCTGCATCACTATCTTAGTCGAAAAATTGTGGCGTTTGAGACAGCCGCGGCTCAATGTTTGGGGCTTCGGCTCGAATGTCTGACCGACGACGCCCATATTACGCCGGGACAGCCGTTTCACCTTTCGGCCCGCTTGTGGGGACACGACCACACGGCTGTTGTTGACCGGGTCGATTTTTCGCCTTGCTTACCGGAGGGCTGGCGGATTCAAAAAACGGCGTCGTCCCATTCAGACCAAGCCTATTTTCAAGCCAAGTATCAGGTGACGGCAGCGGAAACGGCCCAACTGGTCTGCCCTTACTGGTTACGAGAAGCGACAGATCGGTACCACTATCGTTGGCCGACCAACGGATCGGCCGGCGGGCCTTTCGAGCCACCTTTGGTCGAGATGGCTTGCCAGGTGACGCTGGGCCGACATCGGCTGCACCTGCGGCAGCCGGCTCTACTGCGCGAAGGGTTTGCCGGAGGCTTTCGCGAACTGCCTATGGCCGTTATTCCGCCTCTATCGCTGCACCCGGAAAGCCGGCGGCTTATGCTTCAGGCCACCGACGCCGTGCAGCGGGTTACCCTAAAGCTGGTGGTTCGCAGTAATACCGAAAACACAGGAGCAACCGGCGTCTTACGGGTGAATCATCCGGCGGGATGGCGGGTAGAACCGCAGCAGATCGATCTGTCAATGGGGCCGGTGGGCGATGCGCGTACCGCCCAATTTGAAGTCACGATTCCGCCCGGTGTGCGGCCCGGACAATATCCGCTACGCTATATCGTCAACAGCGGTGGCCGTGACTATGACGTTGTTCTGGAGCCGGTTCGGCTGGGAGCGCCGGGGCTGCCCTACTTACCGGATGGAGCCACCTGTATCAAAGAGGCGTTTATCACCAAACCGGCTGAAGTCACGATCCAAATTATCGACATCAAATTTATGCCGGATCTGAAATACGCTTACATCGTAGGGGCCGGCAACAAGGTTATGCCCGCTCTAAGCCATTTTAATCTCAACTTTCATCCCATAACGGATGAGGAGCTGGCCTTTATCGACTTGAGCCAATTTGATGCGGTGGTTGTTGGCCCCAATGCCTATCTTGTTCGCGATAACCTGCGCAAAAACGGGGCGCGGCTCCTCACCTATGTTGAACAAGGCGGGACCCTCATCGTGCAGTATCAGGCCTACGGCTATCAGGACGGCAACTTTGCACCCTATCCCTTCCACTACCACCAGCCCCACGACCGGGTCACCTATGAAGATGCGCCGGTTTCACTGCTGGCTCCGCATCATGCTTTGGTTAATTTGCCCAACAAAATTACGGCAGACGATTTTGACGATTGGGTGATCGAGCGCGGCCTCTACTTTTTTGGCGAATGGGACCAACGGTACGAACCCATTTTAGCCTGCCACGACCCTGGTGAAGAAGCCAAGCTGGGCGGGATGCTGGTGGCCAGCTACGGGCGCGGGACTTATGTTTACGCGGCTTACTCTTTCTTTCG
>JAGRCC010001129.1:0-589 GCA_020433785.1 Anaerolineae bacterium | reverse complement strand
TTTCCATCTTTGCCTTTATGGATGAGGCTCAGCTGCGGGCCGTGGCTCAGATTATGACCGAACGATGGTTAGAGCCTGGAACCTGGCTGGGTCACGAAGGGGCCGTCGAGGATGATATGTACATTATTACCGAGGGGGAGGTTGAAATCATCCGCGAGTCAAATGCGAATCAGGTTGTGGTTGTGGCCCAGCCGGGCGAAATCATTGGCGAGATGGAAGTTCTGGGCCATATCCCGCGAGCAGCCGCGATGCGGGCCAAGGGGCCGGTTCACCTGCTGGTCATCAGCGGCGCCGACTTTCGAGATTTACTCCATACCTATCCCACGATGTCGGAGCGGGTCATACAGATGCTGGTCGATAAGATGGTTGTGACAGCGGGCGAAAACAGAGAGGTGTTCGACCGTCTCGATTGAGACGGCGCTGGCAATGAAACTGTTGGATGGTTGGATGGTTTGATAGTTGGCTGGTTGGCTGGCTGATAACCAACCAGCCAACTAACCATCTACCTAACCCACTACTCTAAAGAGAGGTTATCTAGAATGCGACAACTCAAGCAGTTGCTTAACACGCCGGAAGGCCGTGATTTCTT
>JAGRCC010001128.1 GCA_020433785.1 Anaerolineae bacterium | reverse complement strand
ATGAAAATGCTGTAGGACAAACTTAAGTTTGTCCTACAGCATTTTCATGGGGATCGAAATATGCCACCGCCCGAGAATGAGGACGGACCGCCTACCTCCACCGTCCTGGTTTATTTGATAAGGCCTTGCTTATTACCTGAGACAGCTGCCCAAAGGAAATCGGTTTTTCTATCCAGGCGGTAATTCCCTGCGCCAACAACGCGGGCCCTTTTTTGCCTAATGGATAACCGCTCATCAGCACCATTTTCAGGTTAGCGTTTTCCGCAGTCAAAGCCTGTAACAACGCCTCGCCATCCATATCCGGCATCACCATGTCAGATAAGACGAGGACTATTTCAGTCTGATGTTCTTTATAAATCGCCAACGCTTCATGCCCATTGCCGGCCGTTATGACGCGATAATGCAAATGTTCCAACATCGCTTTAATGATATCGACAACGGCCGGCTCATCTTCCACCAGCAGAATGGTTTGGTTCTGCCCCGACAGGATTATCGGCTGAGACTCTGTTGACTGTCCGTCATTCTTTTTTGACGCGGACGGCAAATAAACGGTGAAAGTGGTGCCCCGATCTACCTGGCTATTAACGGTGATATGTCCGCTATGTTGGGCCACAATCCCGGCCACCTGGGCTAACCCCAAGCCTGTCCCCTGACCTACGTCTTTGGTCGTAAAGAACGGCTCAAAAATATAGGAGACCGTCTCAGCCGCCATCCCGACACCGTTATCCGCTACGGTCAGGAAAAGCCATTCCCCGATGATTGACTGACGGCAAACAGCGCAAGTTTCTTGACCGGTGGTCTCTAGCCGCGCCAGGCTAATCTCCAGCTTCCCGCCGGCCGGCATCGAATCTCTGGCGTTGACCACCAAATTGGTGATGACTTGTTGCAGTTGAGTGGCGTCGGCTTCGATCCCGTAATTGCGGGACGCAATGTTCAGCATAAGCGCAATATTTTCCGGGATGAGGCGCTCCAAAAATGTGATATGCTCTTGGAGCAGAACATCCAGTTCTAAGTATTGGGGTTGGCGGACAGTTTTTTGACTGAAATCCAGCAGTTGGCGCACCAGCCGAGCCGCTCGTTGGGCTGAGGTGCTGATTCTTTGCAGGCTAGACTGCATGATCTCCGGCGTGTCCGGCGATTGATGAAGCAGTTCGGCAAAGCCCAAAATGACAATGAGAATATTGTTAAAATCGTGAGCAACGCCGGCTGCCAGTTGCCCTACGGCCGCCAGACGCTCCTGGTGCAGCATTTGCTTCTGTGTCTCTTTCAGTTTTACCAAAGTCCCTTCCAGGAAATGCTTGCTCTGCCGCAATGCCGCCTCTACCTTTTTGCGCTCGATGATTTCCGCTTCCAGATTTTTGTTGGTGGCCCGTAGTTCGGCGGTGCGGTCAGCCACGAGTTGTTCCAACTCCTCGTTCATTTGTCGCAAGGCTTCTTCGGCGCGGCCGCGCTCGACCGCCGCCCAGGTGCGCTCGCCCGTTTCTTGGACCAGTTCGACTTCATCCTGCGTCCAGCTGCGCGGCTTTGGCTCACTCACCGTCAGGTTGCCGACAAGCACGCCGTTTTTCACCAGTGGCACCGAAAGAAGTGCCGTGATCTGGATGGCGGCTAGCGCTGATCGCTCCGCCTCGGGAATCAAAGCTGACGTGGTGGTGTCCGTAACGTTGATAGTTTGGCCCGCCCGATAGAATGGTATCATCCACCCATAGTCGGCCAACTTGTGCTGGCCGACTACGGAGGGCGAGTTCCCCCGCTGGTAATCGTAGCGAACACGCCCATAATCTTTCCCTTCGTAAAACTCGACGTAAAAAGCGCGGTCAGCCTGTAAATGCTCGCAGATCAGCCGGCAGGCTTCGGCTTGGATCGCCGTTGGATCAGCCAAGGGCCGAAGCATGTCGCTGAGCCGCAGCAGGAAGGCTTGTCGTTCCTCGCTCGCCCGGAGCGCCTGCTGTGCCCGCGCCCGCTGCATATCGGGCCAGGCCCGTTTGGCGGCTTCTTCAACCAGCCGCACCTCCGCGCCGGTCCAGTCGCGAGCGGTCAATTCTCCGACACCAAGCATAGCCACCAGCTTGCCATTCGAGAAGATCGGAGCGCCGATGAAGGATTTGAACAGCAAGTCGGCGATGACGGTCCACTCGTTGCCGCTGAGGCGCGGCTCACCCGCCATGTCCCGGACAACAAACGAGCGTCCCTCGCGTAACGCGTCGACAATGGCGGTGAAATCGTTGGTATGGTAGCGCCCGGCAACGCTCGACGCGTCCTTGGCCACATAATCGCGTTCCACGATCAAGGTGCCGTCATCGTGAATCAAGACCAGCCAGACACGGGCCACATCGAGGTGTTCGCCGACCATGCGCTTGATCGTTGCTTCAATCTCAACCGGATCTGTGAGCGACCGTAGGGTATCGGCCAGGTGAACGAGGAACGCCTGACGAGTCTCGCTCTCACGCAACGCCGCCTCGGCCTGCACCTGTTCGATGATGTCCGCCGCCTGGCGGGCGAGCAGATCGAGCATGCGCAGCACGCGGTGGTCGGGTCGGGTCGGCGTCCGGTAGTGTGTCGAGAACATGCCTACCGTTTTTCCCGACCGGCTGACCAACGGCGTCGACTGCACCGCACGCACGTCGGCTTGGCGCTGGATGTCCAGGGCCGGCGTGCCCAGGAAAAGCGGGCTTTGCTCTACATCTTCGACAATGATCCGTTCACCGAGTTCTAGCGCCGTACCACATACACCTTTACCCTTGGTAACCGAATTCCAGAAGGCGATCCACGATGATGGAAAGCCACGGTGGGCTACAATCTGCAAGTCACCGCTGGTCTGATTGAGCATTTGGATATTACCAAAGTCCGCTCCACTAATCGCAATGGCGACGTCCACAACCTCCGTTAGAACCGGCTCCAGATTGCCTTCCTGCACCGACAGCATGCCTAGCTTTTGTAGCTGCGTCATCGCGTCGAGTTCGCTCATTAGATCTAGCTCGACCTGCTTGCGTTTGGTGATGTCGCGCAGGATGCCGAGCAGGCGACCATCGGGCAGCTGCCAGCCCACGACTTCGCCGGGGAATGTGGAACCGTCCTTACGCAGGAACTCCCACTCGTTGATGACCACGTCGCCGCGAGCTAACTTGTCGAATTGCTTGGGCAGCCGCAAAACCTCCACGGCAGCGACCACATCGGTGATCGTTAACTTAGTAAGTTCTTCCAGCGTGTATCCGAGTATCTGCGTGCCGGCGGAATTGGCGTCGATAAAGCGCCCCGCCGAGTCGGCTATAAAGATGCCGTCGACGGCCTGGGTGACAAGGCTGCGGTATTGCTCCTCGCTCTCCGCAAGCGCTTGCTCGGCCTGTTTGCGCTCGGTGATGTTTTCCACAAGGGCGATCATCCAGCGGGGCGTGTGGTCGGCGCTGCGGACGAGGGAGACGCTCTTGCGGACCCAAATGTTGTCGCCATTTTTGCGGACGTAGCGATTTTCGATGACAAAGTTGGGGATCTTCCCGGCGAGCATCTGCTCGACGAGAGCCACATTCGCCGCCCGATCTTCCGGATGGATCAACTTTGGGAACGCAAAAGTACGGAGTTCCTCCAATGAGTAACCGGTGATCGCGCAGAAGGCGGGGTTGGCATCAATGAACCGGCCGGCCGGGTCAGTCATAGCAAAACCAATTGTCGCATTGGCGAAGGCAACACGGAAGCGTTCGTCGCTGTCGCCCTGAGCTTGCACGGGCTGCGTGCGCTTTTCATCCATTCTTCTTCTCCTTCAATGCTAGGCGGCTATGTGCGACAATGCATTGACACCGTAGGTGGCGCGGCAGAAATTAGCGCAAGGCCATAACTTTCTTGAAAGGATTGTTGTCATTGGGTATGCCCTTAAAGTATAGACCCAATCGACGCCAAGGGGAAGCCAAGCGATGATCGATTTAAGCGTTGACCACCACGCATTTGAACCCATGATTTCTCTGGGAAATACCCAGCAGCCTGTTCTATCCAGTGGATTGTTTAGGAATGACCATTATGATGACAACCATCAAGCCAAAAAGCCACACCCCTACGCTAAATGACAGCGGACGGTATTGAAATTTGACCATGTGTTCCCCCGGCGGCACAAATATGGCCCGGCCAATGGTGTTGGCCGGGTAAATGGGCGTTGGGTCGCCGTCAACCGTAGCGATCCAGCCGGGATAGTAGGTGTCCAGCAAGATCAAGTAGCCCGCCGCCGTCGTGGTCACGGCAATCTCGACGGATTGGGGGTCTTCGCGCAGGATGGTGGCGGTACTGGGGGTGGTGGGCGTTTGAGGTGAGGGGAGGGTGTCGGCCCCGGCTTCGATCACCGCCGTTTGGCGGGGGTCGATGGCCATACCGGTGAAGTAGGCTAGGGCATCGGCCGGGCCGTCGGCCGGAACGATGTTATGCACCACCAAGGCGCGGGGCAGCGGGTGGGGATTTTCATAAACATACGAGGTCTCATCATGGTAGGCCAGGGGATAGGTGGCCGCTACGTCGGCGCCCATTTGACCGGG